>JAGBSQ010000064.1 GCA_017631775.1 Clostridia bacterium
AAATGGGTCTTGCCCAACGTTTTGGGCGCAGTCTGTTTATTATATAATTATTATATCAAACTCTTTTCAAAAAATCAATATGTCATTTTGTTGTTTTTTGATATACTATAACATCATTTTTCGTGCAAAATACCCACAATCCTTCCCTTTTTCGTCACTTTCTGCTCACGCGGGGTGCAAAAAGCCAAATATGCAAAAAACGGCACGAGCATTCCCGGCCAATACCAAAGGTGATCGAACAGCCCCATAACAAGCACCCCTGCCACGGCCGCAAGGGGCATGGAATTTTTTCTTTTAAAAGCACTCAAAAATACCTTGCCCAACAAAATCGAAAACACAATCAAACCCACAAAGCCAAGCTCTGTGGCAACCTGCAAAAAGACGTTGTGCGCATGCATTACAGTCCCGGTACCGCTCACGGCAAAGCGCGGGTAGATGGCGCGCCATGCCCGCTCGCCAACACCAATGCCAAAGGGGTGCGCGGCAAGCATTTGCCATGTCCCTTGCCAAGTTTGCAAACGGTAACGAATGGAGCTCTCGCCAAGGTCGCCAATGCTATACAGCCTCCCCTTGACATTGTTTGGCAAAAGTGGAACGGCAAGGAGTAAAAGTGGCGAAAAGCGAAGGCAAAAACGTGTTTTGGAACTGTGAAAAAGCAAGAACAAAAAGACCTCTAAAAGCAGTGCCAGCCACGCGCCACGCGACCACGTCAAAAGGATGCAAACGCCCCCAAAAGCCGCACTGATTGCATAAAAAACGCGCATACGTACGTTGTTTTTGGGAGAAAAGGTTGCCCACAAGGAAAGCGGGAAATACAAAACGAGGTACACCGCCAAAATGTTGGGATTGGAGAAAATCGAGGTCACGCGACCGCCGATATCGCCAAACCGAGAGGCATCTACCCAGCGCAATTCCGCCACTCCAAAAACGTACTGTCCCACACCGATTGCCGAAACAATCAAGAGAGAAACCGAGGAGAAAAAGGCAAAGATCTTCGCATTCCGCTCGCTCCAAAAACGGCGCGCAAAAAACCAAACCGATGCCAAAAGTGCCGCCGCCAAGGCATCGATCGCGCGGCCGTAGCCGGTGAGTGCCGCAGAGATTTGCAAGAGCAAAATAAGCAGCACCAAAAAATCGGCAAAATCGAGCTTTGGTTCCCTCAAGAAAGATTTCAAAAACCACAAAAGCAAAAACAGACAAATCGGCAAAAGCCACAGTGTGGAGTGCTTTAGAAGTTGAAAAAACGGAAACGCGCTGACAAGAAAAAGGAAGGTAAGGTTGGGTATGTTGTGGCGCTCAACAAAAGCGTTTATCCTATTCAAAATGCGTGTTTGCCGCAAAAAATGCAGCACAGGTGCCCAAAAAGACATAAAAATACTCCCCCCTGTGTGGTATGTAAGGGGGAGTGGTTTTTACTGTTCGGTTTTTTCCAAAAGGTCGGGGCGCAGTTTTTCGGTCAATTCTTTTGCTTGCTCGTCGCGCCAAGCATCAATGTTTTTGTGGTGTCCCGAAATAAGCACGTCAGGCACTTTTACACCGTGAAACTCATAAGGGCGCGTGTATTGGGGATATTCGAGAAGTCCCGAAGAAATGCTTTCTTTCTCGTAGCATTCAGCATCCGAAAGAACGCCGTCGCAAAGGCGTGCTACTCAGTCGGTGAGAATGCACGCAGGAATTTCGCCACCCGTAAGCACGTAATCACCAATGGAAATTTCCTCGTCGACGATTTCGTCTACAATACGACGGTCAACACCCTCGTAGTGTCCGCACAAGAGAATGAGGTTGTCATAATCGCGTGCAAGCTCGGCAGCTCTTGTTTGGTTGAGCACCTTGCCCGTGGGGGAAAGATAGATTACACGTCTTTTTTGAGGGGCAAATCCCTCTTCCTCTTGCATACGCAAAATGGCAGAATAGCAATTGTAAATGGGGGGTGCCATCATCAGCATTCCCTTGCCGCCACCGTAGGGAGTATCGTCCACGCGACGGTGCTTATCCTCGGAATAATCGCGGATGTTGTGCGTTTTTACGGTAATCGCGCCACTTTTTTGGGCCCTACCGATAATGCTTTCCCCAAGAACGGTGTCGACAAGATCGGGAAAAAGCGTCATAATGTCAAAGCGCATATCAGTCCTCTCCTCCTTCGATCAATCCGGGAATGGGACGAACGTAAATGGCATCGTCGGGATCGATATTTGTGATGAACTCGGGAACCGCAGGAATGTAGAACTCACCCTTTTGGTTCTTAACCACGTAAAGGTCGCGTGCATTTTGTGTGTTGACCTCCTTGAGCTTGCCAAGGAGCGCACCCGTGTCGGCATGCTTTACGGGCAGGCCGATGAGGTCGGCAATAAAGAAGCTTCCTTCTTCAACCGGCAGATCCTCGCGAGCGGCAAAGACCTCGACGTTGCGGAGCGCGTTTGCAGCTTCCTCACTTTCGATGCCCTCAAGATCCATCAATACGAATTGCTTAAAAACCGACGCGTGAAGAACGCGACGGGGAGTGTATTCTTTATTTTTGCAAAACCAAACGGTATCAAGAGATGCCAAAATTTGCGGAGCATCGCACCAGCTTTCCAGCTTGACGGTTCCGCGAAAGCCGTGGGTGTTGACAATCTTGCCCGCAGGCAAATATTTCTGTTTCATAAAGAAGAACGTTTCCTTTCCTCATAATGCTTATAGTATATCACAACACGCAAAAAAATGCAAGCAAAATGCGCGTTTTTGTTATCTTTTTCTGCCAAAAAAGAAAAAAGTTGCGCAGTTCTTAAAATATTTACAAATTTGCCCTTGCATATTACACCAAAAGCGTTTATAATAATATGCGATATTTTTATTAAACGGAGGACCTAATCATGGGTGACTGGACAATGTTATTGATGCTGGGTGGTCTTTTGGTCGTTATGTATTTTGTAATGATCCGCCCCCAAAAGAAACAAGAAAAAGAACAAAACGATATGCGCAACAACTTGGCAGTTGGCGATGAAATTACCACCATTGGCGGTATTATCGGTAAGATCGTTAGCATTAAGGAAGAGACCTGCGTAATCGAAACCTCTCACGAGCGCACCAAAATGCGTATTTTGAAGAGTGCCGTTAGCCGCGTTGACGTTAAGGCTGAGGACGCTGAGTAATTTTAAAATTACCAAAGATAATCATAAAAACACTCCGTGTGGAATACGTTGTAACAAACGTTTTTGCACGGAGGTTTTTATTTTATGAAAAAGACACCACAAAAATATAAAAGACCGCCAAAAGGAAGGAGCGGCGCAGGGGATGGCTCTGCCCTTGCCGAAAGCATTCTCGGCACTTTCCTTTTGACATTGGCGGTTGGTGGCGGTGCATTGTTGCTCTCTTCTTTTGCGCTCACTTTTGCGCCTGATCCACTCTTATTTGCACTCCCTTTGGGGTTGCTCTGCGCTGCTTTGACTGCATTTATGGGTGGCTTTTTTGCCACCCGTGTGTATCATTTACCCCCTCTCGGCGCAGGTCTTGTTGTGGGAATTGTACTCACAGGTCTCTCGCTCCTCGCTTCCCTTTTGTTTGCAAGCAATGCCGGCAATTTTGCCACCGGATACTCGGCGGCACTCTCGGCAGTTTTGCATATAGCTCTTGTCGGCCTATCGGTTGGCGGTGCCTTTTGGGGTGCTCGTGAGCGGACAGTAAGCAGGAAAAAAAGAAAGAAAAAAAGATAAAAAAAGCGCTTATGCTATGTGTTTTTGCATAGCATAAGCGTGTTTTTATGATTATTTCAAATAAGCCTTCAGTTGCTTTTTGCCGGCACGCTTGATTTTGCAAACCTCGCATGCAACGCCATTTCTAACCTCATGTTTTTTGGAAATCTTGCCTTCTTTTTCAAGATCTACCAACATGCTGTAAAGGGTGGAGCTCTCAATTTGAACTTCTTTTGAAACGTTTCTGAGAATTTCTGCAGCATACATTTCTCGAATGCTCAAGCAGGTCAAAATATAACACTCTAAAGATTCCTTGGTCAATTTGATAGCCATACTATCACCTTCCTTTCTAAAATCATTGTACCACTTTTTGCGCGCGTTGTCAATCTCTTTTTCAAAACGGAACAAAAAACGCTTATGCCGTGCAATTTTGCATAGCATAAGCGTGTTTTGTTATTCGATGACGGTAATGCGAATGCCGCCGCTGGTCGTTCTTGCTTTGAATGTGCCGCCGTCTCCGTTTTCGGGAACGTGCACACCGCCACTTGTGGAACGGCAATCAAAAATCTTGCCGCTCAAAATGCTGCCCCTAACCGAGCCGCTCACGTTTTCCAAATCGAAGGCTGCCGCATCGCAACGCTCCAGCTCAATCGAGCCGCTTGTGTTTTCAATTTTGCATTCCTCTTTGCAAACAACGTCTATCAAATCAATACTGCCCGAGGTGTTTTTGATTGTAGCACGGGTAGGGGTTGCACCTTTGATTTGAATACTTCCGCTGCCGTTTTGAACATCTAATTGACCGTTTACGCCGCCGCTGATTTGAACGCTTCCGCTTGTGTTCTTTACGTTGAGGTCGCCCTCCACAAAGGAATTACAAAGAATAGAACCGCTCACGTTTTGCAGGGTTGCGCTCGAAAAAGCAAATCCCTCTTGCACCTTAATGCTGCCCGAAAGAGAATGAACCGAAAGTGCCTCGTAAGCTTGCTTGGGCAAACAAAGAACAACACTCGGGTTTTGAAGGCTGACGAGAAAATCAATATACTCATACCATTTGCGCGCATCTCCGTTTTGACGAATAGTAAGCACTCCGTCAACAAGCTCTACGGTGTGGTTGCGCCCCTCGGTTTCCTTGCATACCACGAGCCACTCGTCTCCCTCAATGGGACGAATTTCTACACTGCTGTCAAGCGTTGTAATATTAATACTGCTCGGTGCTTGATCGACACCGTATGAATGAACCGTATCCTTTAGAGTGTCCTTTCCGGCAGGATACTTTTGCAAAAACGCCCAGCCGGCACCTGCAAGAAGTGCACCAACAACCAAAAGGATCAAAGCAACTGTCAATGCTGTTTTCATATTTCATTTCTCCTTCCAAAAAACAAATCAAACGAACCGCGGAACATGCCGCCAATTCCTCTTGCGCCAAGCTTTGTAAGGCGAATAGCCGCCCACAAAAAGAAGATGCAAAGTGCGGCAAGAACAAACGCTGTGCCAAGAAGAAGAATTGCTGCGCCAATACCTTTGCCAACAAAGACCGCCGCGCTTCCCAAAAGAAGACCGACAGCCGATGCCCCAAAGGAAACGACGAGCGACCACGGCACCACTATAGCAAGGGTTGCAATCACGATGGCAACCGTGAGCAAAACGCAAAATGCCGTAACCAAAAGCGAGAACCAAATGGGAAAACCAACGATCAATAAGACAATCAAAAGCCCGTTTTTTCTTTGTTTTTGCACACCGTGTGCCGCAAAAGCAGGGCTTTGCGCGCCTGCAAGAATTTGCAAAGCAATGTCATCTACCCTTCCCATTTTGGCAACTGCCGCCTCTTCGGTGTAGCCGCTCTCAATGTAGTCGTCGATCATTTCGTTGTAATATTCAATTGTTTTTTCAACGTCTTGCGGCGGCAACTGATAAAGCTTTTTTCGCAAGGTTGACAAAAATTCCGGTTTCTTCACTGTCATTTTCCTCCCGTTACAAATTGATAAATATGCATCATTTCTTTCCACTCCTGTGCAAATGCATTCAAGCGCATCATGCCTGCCGGGGTAATGCGGTAGTATTTGCGCAATCTGCCGTTGTGCTCAACCGAATAAACGGTCAATTGCCCTGCCTCCTCAAGTCGGCGAAGGATTGGATAGAGGGTGGATTCGGAAATAGCGATATACGGTTGAATTTCTCTAACGATTTGGTAGCCGTAAGAATCCCCACGGCGCAAGGCCGCAAGCACACAAACGTCCAAAATTCCTCTTTTCAGTTGGATATCCATATAATACCCCCTTTCGCATAATACTATATCACACATAGTATTATTTGTCAATCGGTTTTAGAGAAACGGGAGAAATATTCACAAAATATTCAAATGGCGTACATATATTAGGCGTACAATAAATAGGTTAAAATATTTTATTATTTTATAAATTCTAAAAGAAAGGAAGTGCGCGCGCGTGAAGAAGCTGCTCAAATACCTAAAGCCTTACACCAAGGAATGCATTCTCAGCCCCTTGTTTAAGCTGCTTGAGGCGATTTTTGACCTTTTGGTGCCGCTTGTTGTCAAAACCATTATTGATGACGGCATTGCAACGGGCGACAAAAGTGTAATCGGCTCCTGCTTTGGCGTTCTTGTAGCCTTTGCCGCTGTGGGACTGACCTGCTCCCTCGTTGCCCAATATTTTGCCGCGCGTGCCGCTGTTGGCGTAAGCACCGATTTGCGCCGCGACCTTTTTGCACACATTGGAAAATTCTCTTACGCGCAAACCGACAAGGTTGGCACCTCTACCCTCATTACCCGCTTGACAGGTGACGTTAACCAGGTGCAATCTGCCGTTAACTTTACGCTCCGTTTGTTGCTCCGCTCCCCCATCATTGTTTTGGGTGCCGCCGCCATGGCGTTTGCGGTAGATGCAAAGGGCGCTTGGGTATTTGCAGTTGTCATTCCCGTTTTGAGTGTTATCGTTTTTTCGATCATGCTCAAAACCACTCCCCTTTACAAAAAGGTGCAAAAAAACCTTGACGGGGTCACGGGAATTGTTCGCGAAAATCTTTTGGGCGTTCGCGTTCTGCGCGCATTTCGAAAAGAGAGCGACGAGATCGCTCGCTTCTCTCAAGCAAACGAGGAGCACAACCGCGTGCAAAACTTTGCCGGCCGTATTTCTGCCCTGATGAACCCCCTGACGCTCGTTGTTGTTAATGCGGGTGTTATCGTTCTACTGGCTTCGGGTGCCAAGCTTGTTGAAATTGGCGATATGTCGCAAGGTGACGTTGTTGCTCTGACAAACTACATGGCGCAAATTCTTGTAGAGCTTGTTAAGTTTGCTATGACGGTGTTTACCGTAACCAAGGCTCTCGCCTCTGCCGACCGCGTACAAGCAATTTTTGACACTCCCGTTGGAATGGAAACGCTTGATGACGTCAACACTTACAACAGCGGTGCCGTATGCTTTGAAAACGTCTCCCTCACTTATGCAGGTGACGCCGAAGAAACGCTTTCCAATATCAGCTTTACCGCTCCTCGCGGTGCAACCGTTGGTATCATCGGCTCGACCGGCTCGGGCAAAACTTCGCTTGTCAACCTCATTCCTCGCTTTTATGAAGCAACCAACGGTCGCGTTTTGGTAAACGGACGCGACGTTAGATCTCTTGACGTTGAGGCTCTGCGCCAAAGCATTGCAACCGTTCCGCAAAAGGCTGTCCTCTTCTCGGGCACGGTGCGCTCAAATCTTTCTTGGGGCAAGCCCGATGCAACCGAGGAGGAAATGTGGCAGGCACTTGAGCGCGCACAAGCCAAGGATTTTATTGCGCAAAAGAACGGTCTTGACGAACCCGTAAGTGCCGGCGGCAAGAACTTTTCGGGCGGTCAGCGCCAACGCTTGACCATTGCGCGCGCACTCGTAAGAGGTGCCGAAATTCTCATTTTGGATGACAGCTCCTCGGCACTCGACTATGCAACAGATGCCGCATTGCGCGCAGCTTTGCATACCGTGCCCAACTCCCCCACCGTGTTTATTATTTCGCAACGCACCTCCTCCATTCGCCATGCTGACCTGATTTTGGTAATGGAAGACGGTCGCTTGGTTGACCAAGGCAAGCACGAGGACCTCCTCGCTCGCTGTGACGTGTACCGTGAAATTCACGAGTCGCAGTACAAAAAAGGAGGTGAGCCTGCATGAAAAAGCTGACCTTTGACCGTCGCGCACTCGCGCGCGTATTCGCAGGGCTCAAGCATTACCGCTTGGCCTTGGCGGCATCTCTTCTCCTTGCTGCCGCCGTTGTGGCACTCACCCTTTACATTCCCCTTTTAACCGGACAAGCGATTGACTGCATTATAGGTCGCGACAACGTAAATTGGAGCGGTGTTTGGCAGGTCTGCTTCTCCATTGGCGTTTGCACGCTCCTCTCCGCTCTCTTCCAGTGGTTAATGAACGTTATCAACAACCGCATTACCTACGGCATGGTAAAGAGACTGCGCCGCGAGGCTTTTGAAAAGCTACAACGTCTGCCCTTCTCCTATATCGATTCTCATCCCACGGGTGACGTGCTGAGCCGTATGATTACCGACGTTGACCAATTCACCGACGGTCTCCTTCTCGGCTTTGCACAGTTCTTTACGGGCATTCTCACCATTCTCGGCACCCTCGTTATTATGCTGACCCTGCGCTGGCAAATTGCGCTTGTGGTCATCTTCATTACGCCTCTCTCCCTTTTTGTAGCGGCGTTCATTGCAAAAAAGACCTATTCGATGTTCCGCTTGCAATCGCAAACGCGCGCCGAACAAACCGCCCTCATTGACGAGTACGTTGCCAACCACAAGGATGTTGTGGCATACGGACGAGACGACGAATTGCAAAACGAGTTTGACGAGGTCAACACCCGACTTGGAAAATGCGCACTCCGCGCAACCTTCTTCTCTTCCACAACAAATCCCTCCACCCGATTTGTCAACAACCTTGTTTATGCAGGTGTTGCGCTTGTTGGTGCACTGATTTGCATTACCCCCGGCTCAACCCTTTCGGTTGGTACCCTTTCGGTATTCCTCAACTATGCAAACCAATACACCAAGCCCTTTAACGAAATTTCCGGCGTTTTGACCGAATTGCAAAATGCGCTTGCTTGCGCCGCACGCGTATTCGAAATTCTTGACGAAGCAGAGCTCACCCCCGATGCGCCCGATGCGCACGTAATGGAAGAAGCACAAGGAAACGTAACACTTTCGGGCGTTGCCTTCTCCTACACACCCGAGCAGGATCTGATCCGCGACTTCAACCTCACGGTCACCCCCGGACAGCGCATTGCCATTGTTGGCCCTACGGGCTGCGGCAAAACCACCTTGATCAATCTTTTGATGCGCTTCTACGACGTAAACGACGGAAGCATTGCAGTTGACGACAAAGACATTCGCAACATTACGCGCAAATCCCTGCGCGCTTCTTGGGGCATGGTGCTTCAAGATACCTGGCTACGCGCCGCAACCGTACGCGAAAACATTTGCATGGGTCGCCCCGATGCCACCGAGGAAGAAATGATTGCCGCCGCAAAGGCCGCACACGCGCACTCCTTTATTAAGCGTTTGCCGCAAGGCTACGATACTGTTCTCGGTGAGAACGGTGGCTCACTCTCGCAAGGTCAAAAGCAGCTGCTCTGCATTGCTCGCGTTATGCTTGTACTGACCCCCATGCTCATTCTCGACGAGGCGACCTCCTCGATTGATACCCGTATGGAGCTCAAAATTCAAGAGGCCTTTGCCAAGATGATGATGGGCAGAACCTCTTTCATCGTAGCGCACAGACTTTCGACCATTGAGAGCGCCGACCGCATTCTTGTTATGAAGAACGGCAAGATCATTGAGCAAGGCACCCACGAGGAGCTTCTTGCGGGCGGCGGCTTCTATCACCACCTCTACAACAGCCAGTTCACCCTGGGAACGGCAGAGGATTGATGCGATTTTTTCCAAAAAAATCACAAAAAACACGCGCACCCTTCATTTTTGTTCACAAATCCTTTATAATTGAGTGATATAATAAAAATAATTATAACGATGTAGGAGGCAATCACATTGCTCGAACTGAAAAGAATCGTAAAAGACTATCACGCAGGTGACACAAGAGTACGCGCTCTTGCAGGTGTCAGCTTGCGATTCCGCCGAAACGAATTTGTTTCGATTTTAGGCCCCTCCGGCTGCGGAAAGACTACTTTGCTCAATATCATCGGCGGTCTTGACCAATACACCAGCGGTGACCTTGTAATTGGCGGTGTTTCGACCAAGGAATACACCGATGCCGATTGGGATACCTACCGCAACCACTCTATCGGCTTTGTTTTCCAAAGCTACAACCTCATTCCCCACCAAACGGTGCTGGCAAACGTTGAGTTGGCACTCACGCTTTCGGGCATTTCTCCCACAGAGCGCCGCACACGTGCTATTCGTGCTCTGCGCGACGTAGGACTTGCAAGCCAAATCAACAAAAAGCCCTCTCAGCTCTCGGGCGGTCAAATGCAACGTGTTGCCATTGCGCGCGCACTTGTTAACAACCCCGATATCATTCTTGCCGACGAGCCTACGGGTGCGCTTGATACCACCACGAGTGTGCAGATCATGGAGATCCTCAAAAAGATCTCTCGCCGCAAGCTCATCATTATGGTAACACACAACCCCGAGCTGGCAAAGGAATACTCCAGCCGCATCATCTCTATGGTGGACGGTCGCGTCACCAACGACTCCAACCCCTGTTGGGCAGCCAGCGACTTTGCATCCGGCGCAAAAGAGACAAAGAAAAAGAAGAAAAAGCCCCTGCGCTCTCTCTTCTCTCTCACCTCCTCCGATGTAGATAAATACGGCCTTGCCGGCACGGGCATCGTTTCTCCCCGCGCAGGCAAGAAAAAGAAATCCATGTCCTTCTGGACGGCTCTCTCCCTCTCCTTTAACAACCTGCTGACCAAAAAGGCGCGTACCTTTATGGTTTCGTTTGCAGGCTCCATCGGTATTATCGGTATTGCCTTAATCCTCTCCGTCTCCACCGGTGTTAACAATTATATCAACGACGTGCAAAGAGATACGCTTGCAAGCTATCCCATTCAGCTTATGGCTGAGACAACCGACCTCTCCTCCATCATCACCTCGATGATGCAAACAAGCGAGGAAAAGGAAAACAACCGCCCGTTGGATAAGATTTATGAAAGCACCATCATTGTAGACTTGATGAACTCGCTTAACAATGCCGACACCAACAAAAATGACCTCACGGCCTTTAAAAAACATCTTGAATCCACCGAGGCGTTCAAAGAATACCTGACCGCCATTCAATATCAATACGACTTCAATTGGAGCGTGCTTGTAGAGGATGCTGACGGAAACGTTGTTAAATCTGACGTTATGGAACTCATCAACGCCATTTACGGTGGCAACATGAACGACAGCGCCGCAGGCTCGATGATGGGCATGGGCGGCATGGGCTCCTCCATGATGGGCGGCTTTAACGTATGGGAAGAAATGCTCCCCGGCGTTGGAGAAGGTGAAACCATCAACTCGCTCATCAAAGAAGAGTACGATCTCATCTACGGTGAATGGCCTACCGAAGCCAACGAGGTTGTTCTCGTAGTTAACAAGCAAAACGAAATCAGTGACCTTGCACTTTACGCTCTCGGTCTGCGTACCGAAAAGGAAATTATGGAAGCACTGATTGCCGCCGGCAAGGGTGAAACCGTTGACACCTCGCAGGCAAAATCTTGGACTTATGAGGAGCTTTGCGATATGGACTTCCGCCTCTTCTTGCAGTCCGAATGCTATCAAAAGCAACTTGACGGCACCTACACCAACATCAGCAACACCGATACGGGACTTTCTTATCTGTTCGATAATCCCAAGCTCGGTGTCGACCTCAAAATTTCGGGTATCATTCGCCCCGGTGAGGACACCTCCTCGGCAATTTTGAGCGGTACGATTGCCTACACCTCGGAATTGACCAAGTACGCGATTGAAAAAACCGCTGAATCCGAACTGATCCAAGCACAACTCGCAACCCCCGAAATCGACGTTTTGACAGGTAAGCCCTTTAAAACCGAAAACACGGTTGATTTGACCCCTGCCGAAAAGAAGGAAGCAGTCATTGCCGCAATGGCTCAAATGGATGAAAAAACCAAATTGGCTTTCTTTATGCAACTGATCGCTACTCCCACCGAGGATCAAATTACGCAAGCGTTTGATGCACAAGTCGCTCAATTTGGCGGTCTTCGCCCGTTTGCAATCTTTGCTTTGCAAACACAAGGCATGAGTGCAGAAGAAGCACAAGCCGCTATTGCAAACATTGATGACGATATGCTCCGCTACACCTTCTACCAATCCTTTAAGGAAACCTACACCCAACAATACGCTCAACAAATGCAGGCTATGCTGCAAGGCATGACCCCCGAGCAAATGTTGGCTATGATGAACCAAAAGCTGACAGAACTCACCGATAACGAATTTGCGGCTCTCTACGATGAGTTCCTCGACAACTACTCCGACTCCACCTATGAAAAGAACCTCGCGCTCCTTGGCAACGTAAGTCTCGATTCGCCCAGCGCAATCAACCTCTACTGCGACACCTTTGAAAACAAGGATCGCATCGCCGAGCTCATTACCGAATACAACAACGGCGTAGAAGAAGAAAAGCAGATCAACTACACCGACTACGTGGCACTCCTGATGTCCTCGGTAACAACCATAGTTGATGCTATCACCTACGTTTTGATTGCCTTTGTTGCAATCTCCCTCGTAGTATCTTCCATTATGATCGGTATCATCACCTATATCTCTGTTCTTGAGAGAACCAAAGAGATCGGTATCCTTCGTGCAATCGGTGCATCCAAAAAGGATATCCGCCGCGTGTTCAATGCAGAAACCCTCATCGTCGGCTTTGTTGCAGGCGCGCTTGGTATCGGCATTACGCTCGGTCTCAACGTGGTAATCAATATCATCCTGTTTAACTTGACGGGTCTTGCAAATCTGCAGGCTACCCTGCCCACAACCGCAGCATTCCTGCTTGTTGGCATCAGCATGGCCCTGACCCTGATTGCAGGTATCTTCCCCTCCGGCTTTGCCGCAAAACGCAATCCCGTTGAGGCTCTTAGAACTGAATAAGAAATGTTTTACGGGAAAACCTTTTTCGCGAAAAAGGTTTTCCCGTCCCCTTTCCAAAAAGCACTCCCAAATCAAAAACAAGCAGCCGTTTTTGCGACTG
>JAGBSQ010000010.1 GCA_017631775.1 Clostridia bacterium
GGGTAGTAACCCGTGTAGTCGTTTTTTTCATTGAAATCATCGATGATTCCAAATTCAGCTTTTATCATTTTAGTTTACCTTTTCATAAGAATTGTGCATTATAATGAATACAGGGAAGTCCAATTTCCTCTATTTGTCGAGTTTGAAAATCGATCGACTTAGAAAACAATATAGAACTGGTAGGGGACGGCGCCTTCGACGTCCCACAACCCCGTTATTCTTACTCTTTTCGTATTTGCTTATAATGCCAACGAATTGGATTTTTACAAATATAATTTACTCTTGTCTCATAATCATTGGGATCACGGATAATATGTTCCATATATCCGCGTTGGAAAATGTTATGCCCAATTTCTTGATTACAAAAACGTTTGAATGTTGAAATTATGTGCGGCAACATTTGATTGGTAGGGGACGGCGCCCTCGACGTCCCATTTAAGGAATTTGCGTATTTTTCTGAATTGAGAAATATAATGGCGTGTATATGATCTGGCATAATGATATAACGGTCGATCTTTACACCTTCGATTTTTTCACTTGCCAACAAATGTTTCTCAATAATCTTTCCAACAGGGGATAGTTTTATATCAAAAACAGTTGGATCGTCTGTCGAAAAGGGTATAAAATCTGTACTTTTTGGGACGTCGAGGGCGCCGTCCCCTACCGGACACAATATATTCGAAAGGGGAAATGCTGTGTCTTGAATACGTATGGTAACAAAATATGCGCCACTCAAACTATAAGAGTATCCTCTTAAGCGCATTCTTTTTCTTTCCGAAAATTTTTCGTCCATAATTGTAACTCGATACTTTATATCTCCAACCCTGCTTCTCTCATTTGCTCTACAATCGTTGCCTTTTCCTCATTGGAATAACGCTTCATGGGGAAGGTGGCGTTTCCTACGGCATAGCCTTGCGCTTCGAGCACAGCCTTTGCGGCGGGGATGATCTTGTAATTTAGAAGCACCGAAATAATGCGAATGGCACGCGTTTGATATTCGCGAGCGGTTTCGAGGTCACCCTTCACAAAGTTGTCATAAATACCGCGAATGATATCGAACATAAAGTTGTAGGTCGTACCGATACCACCGTCAGCACCGGCAGAAAGTCCCATCAAAAGCATTTCATCGGGACCGTTGATGATGTTCATCTCGCCCTTTGTCAAGTCGCGCAAGCGCATCATTTGGTAGTAGTCCGAACTTGTCCACTTAATGGCGGTCACGTTATCGATTTCAAACATCTTTGCGGCAATATCTGCATTGATGTGAAAGCCTGCGGCAGGATTATAATAAATCATCATGGGGATAGATACCGCATCGGCAAGCTTTTTGTAGTAGTTGTAAACGTCGTCTTTGTCATAGGAGAAGAACAGGGGAGGGGTAGCAGAGATCGCCGCTGCTCCCACCTTTTCGGCGTGTTTTGCGAGGCGGATAGCATCTTCAAAGTTGCCCGACGCTACTTGAACGATGCAAGGCTTTCGATCGCCCACGGTTTTGATTGCTTCCTCAGCTAAAAGCATACGTTGTTCGGGATCAATGGCAATTCCTTCGCCCGTGGCACCGCAAAGATAAAATCCGTCGGCTCCTTTTGCCAAAAGGTCGCCTAGCAGTTGGTTCAGTACGGGAATGTTTATTTTTTCGTTGGCATCGAGAGGGGATACCAAGGCCGGCATAACGCCACTAAATTTCATCATTTTCAATTCTCCATTTCTGTTGCAAAATTTGTCATTATAACAGCTTTACCAAACGGACATATGTGGCGCATGCGAAAACCCGATGTACTCACCGCAATTCGCGCGTCCTGCAATCGCTTTGCGCAAGACCGGGCAAAATCCTTGTTTTGGGTACTCAGGGCGCTCATAATGATCTTTTTTCGCCGGAAAGCACAATTTTGATACAAATCTTCTTGACAATCCATTTTTCATATGATACAATCATTATACATCATTTTGTTCGGTTTTTCAATAAGCATACCCGACAAAAATGAAATTTTAATGTCTTGTTAGGAAATCATCCATGCATTACGAATTATCCTTTAAAATGATAGAGAAAGACTACAAAGCCTTCCTGCAAGACGGTTTTTACGTCTCGCCCAAAACAGATACCTCGTTGCACAAGCACAACTATGCCGAGGTGCATATTTTAGGGGAAGGAAAGGCAGAGTTCATCATCGAAAACAAATCGGTAACCGTAAAAGGGCCTGCTATTCTCACCATTCCGTCTCCCATGATGCACTGCTGTGTTTATCAAGATGAGCATCTTTTGCACACGGCATTTCAAACAGACTGTCCGGCAGATCACGTTCGCACCTATCCCGTAGGAGACGGCTTGGTAAAGGCATTCTTTGAGGAGATCCAGCTTTGTCAGTTTTCGGGCAATTACAGTGCCGTAGCACTCTATATTCCGCTTTTTTGCAATCATTATAATAAGGAGTACAAAACCGCAACCGAAATTAAGGATTATAACTTCCTCATCAGCGAGTTTTTTATCCTCAACTACGATAAAGACGTTTACCTTGCAGACCTTGCCAAGCAGTTGCATATTTCCGAAAGACACGCCGAGCGCCTTGTTTTGCAATATACCGGCCATAGCTTTCGCGATGAGCTCGTTGCCGTTCGCATTCGCATCGCAAACCAATTAAAGCAAAGAGGGAATATCTCGCGCGAAGAGATTGCAAAATACGTAGGTTATCGCTCCTATTCCGGGTTTTGGAAGGCGGTAAAACGTCACGGCGAAAAGGAAACTGGAAACACAACAGAAGGCAAAAATAACAAAAAGTGAATTTTTATTCACCGAAAAGGAAGAGATAGGCGGCAGGTTTGTCGCCTATCTCGTTTTTTGGGGAGCTGCCGTATAGTCGCTTTGCTATGTTATCCCATATGGATTTTGTACATATTTGACAAATTTATATAATATAATGCAAAAACATTGACAAATTTTGCAAATTGTGATATAATGCGCACATGGAGTTCCGCTCCAAATTTTAAATGGAGGTTTTCAAGCATGAAAAACCAAAACGTTCGTCGCATTTTGGCTCTGGTATTCGCCATTGCTATGATGCTTACGATCGCTTCTTGTGACCTGCTCAAACAAAAGCCTGTAGAGACCACTCCTCAGGAAACTACCGAGCAACCCACCGAAGCGACCACTCCCGAACCTACCACCCCCGCACACGTTCATACCGAGGAAGTTGTTCCCGGTAAGGATGCAACCTGCACAGAGACCGGTCTTACCGAA
>JAGBSQ010000065.1 GCA_017631775.1 Clostridia bacterium
CTTGAATACAGATGGTTCCCGCAAAGCAGGTAAACAACAGATAAAATCCGCGTTTCTTATCGATGCACCAAAAGAATACGAGCGCGAGCACGATAAAGAGCGTTTCTTCACCAAGCAGGGTAATAAAGGACCAAAATGCATCACCAATGGGAGTGCGGATGCTTTCCAAAAGTCGCAAAAATTCCATAAATGAAAATCCTTTCTTGTGTTTTGTGCTTCCATTTTACCATTTCAACGCCAAAAATGCAAGAGGTTTGGTAAATTTCTATACTTTTGCAGGTGTAGATTTTTCTATTTTTCTTGATTTTTGGGACGAAGTATGCTATAATATGTACAACCAAAGCAAAGGAAGCCGAAAATGAACGAGATTCTCACTCCACACGCCGTAAAAGCGTTGCTTTTGTGGTATCAACAAAATAAACGCGATCTGCCTTGGCGGCACACGTCCGATCCGTATCGGATATGGGTCTCGGAGATCATGCTCCAACAAACGCGTGTAGAGGCTGTTAAGCCATATTATGCCCGTTTTTTAGAGACTTGTCCCGATGTAGGCGCGCTTGCCGCTCTTCCCGAAGAAAAGCTGATGAAGCTTTGGGAAGGATTGGGCTATTACAGTCGTGCGCGAAATCTGCAAAAAGCGGCTCGTGTCGTGGTAGAGCAGTATGGCGGCGTGATGCCCAAGACTTATGAGGAACTCTTAAAGCTCCCCGGCATCGGTGAATACACCGCAGGTGTTATAGCATCCATTGCTTACGGCATTCGCGTTCCTGCTATCGACGGTAACGTTTTGCGTGTACTTGCTCGCGTAAGCGCGAGTAATGCGGATATCACGTTGTCCGAAACAAAAAAAGAATTTCGAGAGTCTCTTTTGCATATTGTTCCCCTCGAGGCCGGGGACTTTACACAAAGTCTGATTGAGCTTGGCGCAATCGTTTGCGCACCTAACCGCGAGCCGATGTGCGAATGCTGTCCGCTTCGCGATGAATGCATAGCCTTGCGCGAGGGCAAAACAAGCGAAATTCCCGTACGTTCCCCCAAAAAACCGAGACGAATTGAAGGGCGAACGGTCTTCATCATTCGTGACGGTGACAGAACGGTCCTGCACAAGCGTCCCCAAAAAGGACTTTTGTCAGGCCTTTACGAGCTTCCCAACATCGAAGGACATCTGAGTGAGGGTGAGGCACTCGAGTATTTGCGCGCGCTTGGCTTTGAGCCTTTGCGCATTCAAAAAATCGAGAACGCCAAGCACATTTTTACGCACATCGAGTGGCATATGATCGCCTACGACGTGCGCATCACCCCCGAGTTTGACGGCTTGCACGGCAAATCGGGAATGCTGATTGTGCCAAACGGAGAGCTGCATCAAAAATATGCAATTCCTTCGGCTTTTGGCGCATATGTCAAGTATTTATGACAGATTTTTCTGCATCACTATAAGCCAACAGTCCCCAAAAAATAACAAAAAGGAAAGTGGCAGTTATGAAACATATCTTTATCATTAACCCCGCAGCCGGCAAGGATAATTCCTTTGAAAACATCAAAAAGATTTTGGAGTTGAAAAAGGTAGAGGTCGACTACGAGCTTTATGAAACACAAGCCCCCGGCGATGCTACGGCATACATTCGCAAATACTGCAGAGAGCATCAAAATGAGCGCGTTCGTTTTTACGCCTGCGGCGGTGACGGAACACTCAACGAAGTCGTCAACGGTGTTGTTGGGTTTGAGCACGCATCCATGGGATGCTATCCTTGCGGCTCGGGTAACGATTTTGTCAAATACTACGGCGGCAAAAAGGTGTTCTGGAACCTTGAAGAGCTCCTTGATGCCCCCGAGGAATACATCGACCTGATGCGCGTAGGCAACAAATACGCCATCAACGCCACACACTTTGGCTTTGACTCCGCTGTTGCCGAAACTATGATGAAAGTTCGCCGCAAAAAGCTCATCGGCGGCAAAAACGCTTACACCACCGGTGTGGTTGTCGGCCTTTTTAAGGCAATGAAGAACGTTTGCCGCGTCAGTGTTGACGGTGAATTGCTCAATCCCGACGGCAATATTCTGCTTTGCACCATTGCAAACGGTCAGTACGTAGGTGGCTCCTTCCGCTGCGCGCCCCGTTCCATCGACAATGACGGCGAGCTTGAGGTCTGTCTCGTAAAACCCATTTCCGTTCTTACTTTTGTCAGCCTGATCAAGGTTTATACCGAGGGAACACACCTTGACGATGACCGTTTTGATAAAATTTTGGAGTACCGTCGCGGCAAAAAGATCGAGGTCGAGGCTCCCGAAGGATTTATTTACACCTTTGACGGAGAATTGATCCGCCAAAACAAATTTACCGTTGAGGTCGTGCCCAATGCCATTCGCTTTGCCGTGCCCAAGAGTGCGGTCTATCTGCCGGGTGAGGCGCACGTTCCCAACTATGCCGAGGAGAAAGAAACTGCAAATGCACTCTGAGTATCTTTACAACAACGATACAAAAGAATTTCATAACCGCGTGCAAAAGCTCGCCCTTTGTGACGAGCCCGCTTTGCGCGCACACTGCAAAGAGGTGTCCTGCTTGTTGGGCACCTCTTCTCTTGCCGCAAGGGGAGCATATAAAGAAAAAACGCAACACGTGCAAGCGATTTTTCAAACGATGGCTGCTCACCTGAGGTCGCTTTCGCAAACGCTTTCAAGCGGTGGGGAGCTTTTTGGAGGGCGAGACGCCAAGGCCGATTTTGTAGCCGTTTGTCGCGCGGTGACCGCGCTGGAGGGGCAAAGAGTTGCCCTGGTTGGCGGTGTTGCGCAGCTCTCTCTTTTGCGGCAAACGCTCTTCTCCCGTGTGGCAGAGGCGAACAGCACTCTGCAATTTTTGAGGAGTGCAAGGGGAGCAGTCGCGGGGGAAGTGCAAGTGCATTACACCGAGGCCATCGAGGCGGCAGAGGTTGCATATGAGGATCTCAAGGCGCTTGATATTGCCATTTGTGAGGTGTTGGAATTCTCCATGACGTACGTCGAGCGGCTCATGCCTGCTTTTATGGAAAGATTGCGCACCGCCGCCGACTTCAATCACGCGGGAGCGGCCCTTAACAGAGGGGCTGTCCGCACCCTTTGCAACGAGGCTTTGATCGCTCTTCAAAGGGCACCGAATATCACTTTTTGACGGATTTTGCGATGAAAAATTGCAAAATCCGTAAAGTTTTTTTATAATATATATTGATTCTTTAATAGATGTGTGCTACAATATATATGAATAGAACGATTTGGATCATCCATATTTTTCTAAATTGGGAAGTCGTTGGAAAATTCGACAGAATGGGGGATAAGACCTTGAATCTTCAACAATTTTTTGCAATGTCATTGGGACTGAACGTAGAAAACCTTTACTACGTTGCCATCGCAGTTTTGGCGTGTATTTTGGGCGCCGAAATCGCGGGCATCTGCATGCTCATCGGCAAGCTTCGTCGCGCGCGTAGCGGTGAGGTGGATGCCGTCCATGACGAATACAACAATAACGGTGGTGCGAACTATGCGATAGCCGCACTTTCCTTTGGCGCGGTTTCTGCTACTGCAGAGCTGGCCCTTTTGGTGCTGGCAATCGCCGCTCTCGCGGGCGCATTTGTACTGGCGCTCCTTTTGATCGTTTTGTACGCCAAGGGATACCTGCTCATTTCTGCCAAGGCAGAAAGAGAGGCAGCCGAGGCTGAGGCTCGCGCAAGAGCCGCAAAGCAAGCTGAGCAAGAAGCGCTTGCAATCGAACAAGCAGAAGAGATCTTTGAGGAGGACGAGCCTGTTGACGAGCCCATCCAAGAAGAAACCGACTACTACGAAGATGACGAAGCTGCTCTTGAGGCGATCTCTAACCTGATTGCAACCGAGGATGCTGTTCTTGCCGAGGAATACGAGGAAGAGCCCATCGAAGAAGAGGTGGTTGAAGAGGTTACCGGAGAAGTTGTTGAAGAGACCGCAATGGTTGCGCAACAACCCACCGAGGGCGTTGTTGAGACTGTTGAGCGCACCGTGATCACCGAAGGCACACCTGTTGCCGGCGGACAAGCTCCCATCATCGAAAAGCACATCATCGAAACGACCAGAGAAATTATCAAGGAGACCAACACCACCACCGTTACCGAGGGTAGCAAGACCGAGCAATTCAGCCCTGCTACCGAGGAAATGATGAAGGCGATCACCGAGTTTATGAAGCTCGAGACCCAACTCCGTATGGAGAAGGAGGTTGCCGTTGAACGTCCTGCAGAGGAAGGCGAAGCTACCCCCGCATTTGCCGAGGCTGAGGACGAAGAGGTTGAGGTTGACGAAATCGATACCGAGGACGAGCTTGAGGCAGAGGACGAGGCCGAAAGAGAAGCCGATGCAGAAGAGAACGATGACGAATACGAAAGCGATCTCTTTGGCAACGAGCGCATCGTTGGCTTTGACGAAGAGACCGGCTGCTACATTGTTGCTCGCTACCGCAAGAGCTGCGAGGCAAAATTGATGCAATCCCGTCCCGCTACCAAAAAGTATTACAGCGCTATCCGCAACGCGCTTATGGGCTATGAAGGCACCAAGGAGCGCATGAGCTGGACCATTGATACCTACACAAACGAGCATACTCAAATCGCAAAAATCAACGTTCGCCCCCGCACGCTCGATCTTTATTTGGCGCTTGAGCCTTCCACCCTTGAGGATTCTGTTTATCGCGGCAAGGACGTTGGCGGCAAAAAGAAATATGCCGAAACTCCTTTCCTTTACAAAGTCAATTCTCCTCGCAAGCTCGCTCTTGCCCTGGAGCTTGTTCAACGCACCTGCGAAGAGCTTGGTCTCTCTCCCATCGATATCGAAGAGGTCAACTACGAGGAGCAATATCCCTTTACCGATACCGAAACGCTTATCGCCCGCGGCTTGGTTCGCGAGTATCTGCGTGAGGAAAAGCCTGCGGCTACCTTTGAGCTCGATCCCGATCACGTACCGCAGCTGATCGAAGAGGACGAAACCGTTATTCCCGCAAACGAAAACTTTACATGGGAATTTGACAACGATCAACCCGAGGTTGAAGAGGTTATCGAAGAACCTGTCGGAGAGGTTGTTGAAGAACCCGTAGAAGAAGTTATCGAAGAGGTTGTAGAAGAGGCACCCGTTGAAGAAACGGTTGAAGA
>JAGBSQ010000066.1 GCA_017631775.1 Clostridia bacterium
ACCTTGTTCGGCGATGTTGCCGCCATCCTTTTGTGCAAGCTTTTCAATAGGCTGCCAAGGGTTGCGCAAAACGCGGAATGCGGGGTCATAGTTCTCCAAAACGCCGCCGCCGAGCATAACGTCGCTATCGTCTACCACAATAGTGTCGGGGGAATAGAAGTGAACGCCAACGTATTTTTCCAAAAAATCGTAAATGCCGTAAGCAAGACCGCGATTGTTGCCGCCGGCAATGACAAGGCTGTCTTCCAAAGCGACTACGGTGTAGCCGTCGTCAACGATCGTTTCGTCGATGATGACCGAGATGTGATAACCGTCGGGGGAGAGGGTCAAATTCTTTTCTGCCAAGTACCATTTGATTTCGGTAGCGGCAAAGGTTTCAACGGCGCTCTTGCCGCCGGTGACGTAAAAGCTTGTTACTTTTTTAGGGGGCGTTGTGGGAATTTGGGGTTCTTGAGGGGTTGTTGTCTCTGGCGTCGTTTCCTCGGGGGTTGTTTCTTGGGGTGTTTGCGGCTTGTTACAAGAGGCAAGGGGGCAAACCAGCATAGCAACAACCAAAAGGAGGGCGAATATTTTTCTCATCATACTCATCTTTATAAATTCCTTTCCTAAAAGTCAAATTGCAGGGTTGGTTCTCTTACCATCTGGGGCCGCTTTGGTTGCCCTCGCTCCAAAAGATGCCGTAATCGGCTACCTCTTGAATAAAGGCAGGCTGCAGGTTTTTATCAAGTCTTGCCAAGAAAAATCTCCATTGCAGGCTGGAGCGGTGAACGTTATCCTTGCGGGCGTCATCTGCCAGAGCCTCGGCTCTGTTCCACCACTCGCTAAACACTTGTTGGTTCTCGATAAATCTTTCGGCAGGAATTCTTGCAAAGGGATGCATATACATATTGCCACATCCAACCTCGTACAATTCGGAGGTCTTGTCGATGTACATACGAATGTATGCCCAGCCCTCTCCGTAATAAGCCTCGAGAAATTCGTTCATCAGCTGATAGTATTTTTCCTCGCCCATGTAGGGGTCCATCATCAGCTTGGAGAGCAGGTATGCGCGCAATTCGCCAAACTCACCCGAGCGGGAGTTGCGGTTGCCTTGGGTGAACATACCCTTTACGTTATGCTCTGCA
Organism: Clostridia bacterium; assembly: GCA_017631775.1. Next base: position 1,125 of record JAGBSQ010000066.1, read on the forward strand.
AAGAACTGCATATTCTCTTGCAAAACGTGCAGGTTTGCATAGGTGGGAATGTAATAAGCAAAGTTTGTGGTGTAGTCCCAAATGTGAATGTTGTCGCAAATCTCGCTCCATGCTTCAAGATCGTTACGGAATCTTGTGTTCTCGGTACAATCGGTATCGGTCAGGGGGTGAGTGAAGCAGCAATGGAAGGTGCAAAGACGAATGCAAACGTTCTCACGGGGACGGGTGATGCGAGGAGCGGTTTGGGTGTAGTCATACGCCAAGGTGTCAACAATAACGTTGGGATAATCCTGGGCAATGTTCTCTGCAATGGCATTGACAAAGCGAAGCATTGTGCCGGCAGGGCTGCCCTCTTCTGCATCGATGGCCGCGCAGTTTGCGCAGGTGCAACGGGAAGCGGTATCGTTTTGCGAAACCGAAATAATGGTGGTGCTGGGTCTGCTTTCAAGACGTGCTCTTACGTTTTTGATAGCCTTTGCAAGGTTGTCGGCATTGGTGAGGCAGGGGTTTTTGGAGGTGCCGCCACCGGTTTCGGTCAAGCCGCCAATGGTGTGCACAAAAAGTCCGCCGTAATCCCAAGCGCCGCCGAGATCCTCACTCCAAGCTTCCCACCAGCCGTCAATCATGTTAACGCCGTTTTTTACACACCAGTAAAAGGTTTCGGGGTTGCCTACTGCCCACTCGAACCAGTCGTTTACGCGCATTTCGAATACGGGGGAGTAGTTGAGCAAGGTGCCTTCTTCAATCACAATTTCACCCTCGGTGGGGTAAATTTCGAGTGTGGGGGTGTAGGAGCGCAGGCCGGCGTATTCTTCAAGAAAGCCGTAAACGCCATAAAGAACACCGCGACCGTTTCCGCCGCGAATGGTCATGGCAGGGGTGTCGCCCTCAATAACGGCCTCTACGCGATAGCCGTCCTCGGCAACGGTTTCGTCCAAACAAATGTTAATGAGGTAACCGCCCTCGGATACGGTGACGGAACGCTTTTCAAGGTACTCGGTCAACTCTGCAACCGCGGTGCGCTCGGCGGCACTGTCACCCGCCGTAATGGTTACGTGGGAGAGAGCCATGGTCACCTTTTGTACGGGCTCCTCGGGGGGAGTGGTGATTTCTTGCGTGGGTGTCTCTGCCGGTGTTGTCTCTTGGGGTACGGGTTGGTTGCAACCAATCAAGAGGCAGGGCAACAGCAATGCTAAAATGAGAAATCTCTTGGCTTTCATCTTGGGATACTCCTTTCAAAAGTAAAATAAAGATAAAAGTATATGCTTATTATAGCACACTTGTTTTGCAAATGTCAACCACTTTCCCAATTTCTTTTTACAACAAAAACACCGTCCGATGGGTCATCGAACGGTGTTTTTTGATAGACGGTATGCGATTTTTACTCATACGACCACATAGCGGGGCGCTTAAAGAGCTCGGATTTTTCTTTGTTGACGTGATATTTTCCCTCACGCCAAGCCATGCCGAGGCCTTCGACCTCATCAATGAATGCCAATGCTTTTTCCTCATCGGGGTTGAGCATCAATTGGGAGTAACGCCAATGCAAGCGCGAGCGCTGAACGTATTCCAATCGGTCACCTGCCTCTTTTTCGGCAAGGTTCCAATAGCGGTTCAAGCCGTATTCCAAGGCGCGGTAGATGTATTCGGAAATTGCGGTAAAGGGCGCGTGGTAAATGGTGTGTCCGGCACCCGTGAGTGCAAATTCCGATAAGGTGTCGATGTATTGACGAATATACGTCCACCCGCCACCGTAGTAGGCAGCAAGGAATTCGTCCATGAGCGCGTAGTATTCTTCCTCGCTCATATAGGGGTACATCATCAGCTTTGCAAGCAAAAATGCGCGCAGTTCGCCAAACTCACCCGAGGGGCCTTGGCTATTACCTTGGCAGAACATACCGCGCACGTTGTGCTCTGCATAAAAGCGCATATTTTCGCGCAGGACGTGCAGGTTGGGGAAGAAGGAGAGGTAGTAAGAAAAATCGGTGGTGTAATCCCAAACGTAGATGTTTTCGCAAATCTTGCTCCACTCAACAAGGTCATTGCAAAAAGCCGAGCAGGTGGTGCAGGTTTCGGTGGTAAAGGGATGATTGAAGTGGCATTCGATAGAGCAAAGACGAATGCAAACGTTCTCTCTCGGCTTTGTAATGGAGGGAGCCTTGCGGGTGTATTTATACGCCAACGTATCCACAGTTACGTTGGGATAATCCTCGGCGATATCCTCGGCAACCGCATTGACAAAGCGCAAAAGTGTGCCCATGTGGCTGCCTTCTTCTTCGTCAATGGCGGCACACGTGTCGCAAGTACAGTATTCTTCTTTGTCGGTTTGCGAAACCGAAATAATGTTGACGTTGGGGTCTTTTTCGAGCGCCGCGCGCACGTTTTTAATAACGGTAGCAAGCACTGCGGGGTCAGAGAGACAGGGGTTGGGCGCATATCCGGGGTAGGGGTAGGTCGTCTCGCTCAAAACACCGAGGGTGTGAACACCAAGACCGCTCGCATAGCTGATGTGGCCGCCCATGTTTTCGGTAATGCCGCCGTGATTGCCGTTCATTCCGCTCTTTACACAAAAGAGAGGATCCTTCGACATAGCCGTCCAACTTGTGTAACGGTATTCAAAAACCGGCTCATATTCAATGGAAATGGATTGAGGAAGGGTCACAGGGTCGGCGGTGTGTGTTTCAAGCTCGTAGGTAAAAAAGCGTGTGCCGGCGTATTCCTCCAAAAAGCGAACAACGCCATAGTATACACCGCGGCCGTTACCGCCGGTAATGTTGACGAACTCCGCGCGGTTTTCTTCGGGGTTCAGTCTTGCACTGCCCTCAATGCGGTAGGCATCGTCATCAAGAGTGGGGTCGATGGAAAGGGTGATGGGAAAGCCACCGTCGCCAATGCTCACGCCCTTGATCTCCAAGTGCTTTTTGAGCTCGGCAGCTGCAAGCTGCTCGGTCTCGCTTTCGCCCGAAATAATCGATACGTCGGTCAATTCCTTTTCGGTGGGAGAAATTACAACCTCTTCCTTGGGTGTGGTCTCTTCGGGCGTGGTCGCCTCGGTGGTTTGTTCGGGGGAGGTTTGTTCCGGTGGTTGTGCAGGGGTGCAGCCGGCAAGTGTTGTCAACAACAAAAGCATTGCCAGCGCAAGCGCCAAGGGTTTTATCATGGGTTTTTTACGTTCCTTTCTGTTTTCAACAGCGGGAATATTACAAATGGGTCAATTTTAGGCGGAGGGGTCGGTGAACCATGTGTCGGGGCTTTGTGCCAACAGGTCGTACTCGTAAACGTACCAAAGGAGTGTCGGGAATCTCTCGCTCCATCTTGTTTTGTTGGCTTCAACTGCCGAAACCAAAATTTCGGCTTCTACTTTGTTGGGGTTAGCAAACAGCGACATATAGCGTACCTGCCAACGGGAGCGCTTGACGTACTCGAGGCGGTCGCCGGCGGCTGCCTCTGCGGCATCCCACCAGCCAATGATTTTTTCTTCCATCGAGGCAAAGGTATCCTTATGCATAACCGTAAAGGGATAGCTGTAAATACCCATGCCGTTTGCCGAAAGGTTAGCGTATTGCGAGAACGTATCGATGTATTGGCGAATGTAGGTCCAGCCCTCACCGTAGTAAGCGGCAAGAAAATCATCCATGTGCGCGTAATATTCGGATTTGCTCATATAGGGATCCATCAAGAGCTTGCCGATGAGGTAAGCGCGCAATTCGCCAAACTCGCCCGAAGGGCCGGAGGCGTTGCCTTGCTCATAAACGCCCTTGACGTTGTTTTGTGCAAAAAATCTCATGTTGTCGCGCAACACGTGCAGGTTGGGGAAGGTTGCAAGATAGTAGGAATAGTTGGTGGTGTAGTCCCAAATGTAGATGTTATCACAAATAGCACCCCAACCCTCAAGAGCCTTGCAGAAGTTTTCGCAGGTCTTGCAGCCGCTCTTCGTCAAGGGATGGTTAAAGTGGCAGGTGATGGTGCAAAGACGAATGCAAACGTTGGGTGCGGGTTTTGTGATCTTGGGGGGAGTTTGGGTGTATTGGTAAGCCAACGTATCAATGGTAACGCCCGGGTAATCTGCGGCAATGTCATTGGCAATTCTGTTTACAAAGCGCAAAAGTGTGCCGGAGGGGCTGCCTTCCTCTTTGGTAATAGCCTCACAGTTCTCGCACTTGCAGTAGCTGTGAGTGTCGTTTTGAGAGACCGAAAGAATTTTTGCCGTGGGGTATTGAGCAAGCACAGCGCGCACGTTTTTGAGCACCGTGTTGTAAATTGTTTCATCGGTCAAGCAGGGTGTGGGGGCGTTTGCAGGGTAGGGTGTATCCATTTCGGCAAGCTTGCCAATGGTGTGAACGAACATGCTCGGAGCATAAGAGAGGCATCCGCCAAGCTCCTCGCCCCAGGTGTAATTGTTCCAACCGTTTACAATGTTAATGCCGTTTTTAACCGACCAAGCGTATCCCAAATCATCGGTCTTCCATCTGTACCAGTCGGTTTGTCTGAGCTCAAACGTGGGGGCGTAGGTCATCGAAAGGCCGTCAAAAATGATAACGTCACCCGCCTCGCAAACCTCCAATTCGGGGGTAAAGAAGCGTACGTCTGCATATTCTTCCAAAAAGTCGTAAACGCCGTAAAGAATACCGCGGCCGTTGCCGCCAACAATTACAAGGCCCTCGGTCTTGTCCTCGCCAACGGTTGCGCTGATGCGATAGCAGTCTTCGCCAAGGCTCTCGTCAATAGAGAGGGAGATGGGGAAGCCGTTTTGCGTGGTCGCATCCACACCCTTTTGGCTCAGGTACTTTTGCATATCCTGCGCGGCGGTCAATTCTGCAGGGGTATTGCCCGATGTAACGGTGACGGCCGTCAGCTTTTTGTGACCCTCGGGGAGCTCCTCTTCCCCTTCGGGGGGAGTGGTCTCTTCGGGTGTGGTCGCCTCGGGCGTTGTGCCGTTGGTGATTGTAGGCGTGGTCTCTTCGGGTGTTTTGTTTTCCTTACAGCCGGTCAAAAGGCAGGGGATAAGAAGCGTTGCAACGAGCAACAGAGATAAAAATCTTTTCATAAAATCTCCTTTTATGCGGTTTTTGGACATCTTTTACTATTTTATAGTAAAGTGAGTAAAAAGGCAAGGGGAAAAGCCGTTTATTTACAAAAAAGTTAATAATAGCCCCACCCTATGCGGGGAGTCGCCCCCTTTGGGTCGGCTTTTAAACTTTTTGTTGACAAAACTCGGAAAATATGGTATTCTAATATACGTAAATTTATAAATATAACGGGAGAGCGCCCTATGAAAACAGCGTTTATGAAAAAAAGCTATGACGAAGTCATTGTAATGCCTCGTGTCCCGCATCAAAAACCCAAAAAGCCGAATATCTTCTTTCGCACACTCATTCGTGTTTTGTCGGCAAAAGACCTCATTCCCATCAAGTTTTCCATCGTAAGACACGATATGGAAAAGGCGGGAAAGGGCCCGTATCTGATTTTGATGAACCACTCCTGCTTTTTGGATATGGAGATTGCCTCGGCAGTCTTTTATCCCATGCCCTACGGCATTGTTACCACGTCCGACGGATTTGTGGGCAAGGATTGGCTCATGCGACAGATCGGTTGCATTCCCACGCAAAAGTTTGTCAGCGACCTGACGCTTGTGCGCGACATGGACTATATGCTCAAAAAGAACAAGACAAGCGTTTTGATGTTCCCCGAAGCAGTTTACTGCTTGGATGGCAAAGCTTTGCCGCTCCCGCGCAAAATGGGTGGACTTCTCAAGCTGCTCAAGGTTCCGGTCGTTTCGGTACACGTCGACGGTGCATTCTTGCGCACACCTCTTTACAATGCGCTCAAGTGCCGCAAGGTTCCGGTTCGCGCTGAGGTAAAGTGTTTGCTGAGTGCCGAGGAGGTTCGCGAAAAGAGTGTTGAAGAGCTGGATGCCATTATTGACGAAGCTTTCACCTTTGACCACTTCAAATATCAAAAAGAAAACAACATTCGCATCAATGCCCCCGACCGCGCAAACGGCTTGGAGCGAATCACCTACAAGTGCCCCCACTGCATGGCAGAGGGACAAATGAAGGGTGAGGGCGAATACTTAACTTGTAACGCCTGCGGCAAAAAGTGGTTTATGACCGACCTTGGCGAGCTGCAAGCCACCGAGGGAGAGACCGAGATCTCGCACATTCCCGATTGGTTCGATTGGCAACGCGAATGTGTGCGCCGTGACCTCGAGGAGGGTAAATACGAGCTGGAAACAGACGTTGAGATCGCCATGCTCGTTGACCACAAGCGCATATACGTTGTAGGTGACGGACACCTCTCTCACACAAAAGAGGGATTTCACCTCACGGGCTGTGACGGCAAATTGGAATATATCCAAAAGCCGCAAGCATCCTACAGCATCAATTCCGACTATTATTTCTACGAACGCGGTGACATCATTTCCATTGGTAGCCGCGACGGCATCTATTATTGCTTCCCCAAGGACAACACACCTGTTGCAAAGGCAAAGCTTGCGGCAGAGGAGCTGTTCAAGCTTACTGCTCCTGAGTCTCGCAGAAAGCAATAATCCACCCCACCCGAACCGTTCGGGTCGCAAATTCTTTTTTTCGGAGGACCTTTTTATGAAAAAGCTTCAAAAGAGAGCACTTGTATGGCTCTTGACACTTGCAATGCTTGTTCCCATGCTCACCACCGCCATCGGTCCCGCGTTCGCGGCAACCACCAGCGGCTACATTGGCAACATGGATATGAGCCTGACCAAAAATCTCATTGCCCCTGCCGAAGATGCAATGATCAATTTAGAAAACGGCGGCGGCATTCGCTTTGCTACCAACATCAATCTCGAAAAGTATGCGGCACTCAAAAAGTTCTGCAAGGATAGAAGAATTAGAGACGTATCCGTTGGAACGCTCATCGCTCCTCTCGATTACATTCTTGAGGTAGGCGAGTTCAGTACCATGGCGCTCGGCTTTTTGGATTACAAGACCCCTTATCTTGACATCAAGGCAAACTCCGAGGAGTTTTACGATGGTGAAAAGGTAGTTGCCGAGGGCTTTGACGAGCAATTCGTTGCATCCATCGTCAACATC
>JAGBSQ010000067.1 GCA_017631775.1 Clostridia bacterium
ACCACCACTCCCGAGGAGACTACAACACCGGAAGAGACAAAATCACCGATACAAATTATTATTCCGGGAGGTCCTATTATTTTCCCCGGCTATCCAACAATCGAAGAAACTACTACACCTGAAGAAAGTACTACACCTGAAGAAATCACTGTGCCCGAGGAAACCACGGCTGAAACACCCCACGAGCATGAATTTGAAGAAGGGAAGTGTGGATGCGGATTTGTATTTGTTCTCCAAAATGAATCCACATATGACAACGACCAAAACGGAACCAACGATACCTACAGCTACTCTTCGGTTTTACCCAAGCAATTTACCGCTGACGATGTAATTGTAGTATCTGCCGAAAGTTATGATAAGCAAGATTATTCCGGCGTTCGCTACGGCACCTATGCCGGTAGACATAAATATTGGTTCTGCCAAGAGGGAAAAGACTCTTACATGACCTATCAAATCGAGGTTCCCGAGGGCGGCACCTATGCTTTGGCGGTTTACGTTATGCTGGAGGATTACACCAATGCCTACGGTGCAAAATACACCGTAAACGGTGAGTATTCCTTCCAAACCTCTTATCAGTTCAGCGTTACAGAATTGATGTACATCAGAGAAAATCAAACCTCAAGTTCGTATATGTTCGGCATTACCCTTGAACTCAAAGCCGGCACCAATACCATCAAGATCGAGGGTGCATCCAACACCGAATACAATCAGCTGTTCCGCACCTTCTATTTGGTAAAGGTTGCAAACTGACCTTTCTATACGATTTTTGAAAAAAGGAGAAAACAATGAAGAAGATTTTCAAAACTGTCATTTCTTTTTGCCTTTTGGCATCCCTTATGCTCTCGGCAGTAGGCTGCGCATGGTTCAATGAGACCATTCTCGGCAAAAAGCATGAGCATAAGTTTAAAGACTTTAGAATGGAGAAAGAACCCACCTGCACCGAGGAAGGCAAGCAAATTGCTACCTGCAAGTGCGGAGCGATCGAGGTTACCGTTGCTGATGCAACAGGCGTACACAACTACGTTGGTAAGACCTGCACAACGTGCAAGAGAAATGACCCCACGGGTTTGCGTGAGGCTGTTTTGTGCGGTGATGCGCTTTCTTCTTACGTTATTGTTTATGATGCCAATGCATCGGCTTACACGGTGCGTGCCGCAGAATATATTGCAAAAGAGATTCAAAACCGTACGGGATTAACGCTTTCCGTAATTCCCGTTACTGCAGAGAGTGCATTGAACGCGCACGAGATTGTTGTAGGTGAGACCGCGCGTCCAATTTCGCAAACCCTCAATGCCGAGACCGAAGGTCTTGCGTTTGCACTCCTTGCCAACGAGGATCACATTGCTCTTGAAGGTGACTACTTTATCATTGCCGCAGCCGCTTACTATTTTGTAGAAAAATACGTTCCCGAAAAGATTTTTGATATCGACCTTCCCACAACCGCAACCGTTTGCACGCCCATTGTCAAAGAGGCAGAGAACTTTATTTTGCTTATTGGTGACGGCATGGGCCCCAACCAAACCAAACTTTTTGAGGCTTACCAAAGCACCGAGGTGACCGATTATAGCGACGGTGAAAATTTCTTCTACGGCAATCTTTTCCCCTATATCGGCGAGGCGAGAACCGACTCTCTTTCCGGCACCACCGATAGCGCCGCCGCAGGCACGGCACTTGCATCGGGTTATAAGACCGAAAACGGTACCATCGGCAGAGACAAAGATCAAAACGACGTTCCTCTTTTAACCGAGCTCGCAGCAGGGAAGGGCAAAGCCACCGCAGTCATGTCCACCGAAAAGCAAACGGGCGCCACTCCCTCTGCATTCTCGGCACACGCTTACCACCGCAGTAACACAACCGCTATTAAAAACGCGCAAATGGATCTGATCGATCAATACGGCACCGTTATTGATTGCGGCTATGATGTTTACTCAAACGAGCAAATGGCAAACTTGCGCACCGCCATTACCGATACACTTGCAGAGCTTTCCGAGGACGAAGACGGTTTCTTCTTGATGTATGAGGAAGCCTACATCGATAAGCATTGTAGCAGCCTTGACGTAGAAAAGGCCTACATGGCAATGGTTCGCTTTAACCAAGCAATCGCACTCTTTATGGAGTATGCCTTCTATAACCCCGAAACCATGGTCATCATTACAGCCGACCACGAAACCGGCGGCTTGCATCTTGATGAGGACGGCAAATACCAATTTGTCTCCGAGGATCACACCTCCGCCAACGTTCCCGTGTTTGCATATGGCGCACGCGCTGAAATCTTTGACGGCAAGACCGTTGAGAACGTTCAAATCGCAAAAACGATTGCCGCCTTGTTTGGCGTAAAGATTGATGGAACCGACCCCGAAAACTATCCCGCACTCCTTCCCGTTATGGAGCTGAAATAAATCGCAAGATGCAAAAGGCGGAGCCGTACGGCTCCGCCTAAAAAATTCCTAAAATACTTTACAAATAGTGGAAAGTATGGTATAATAAATCTACAATACTATTAACTCTTGAGGTTGCTATGAATGTTGAAAGAATTTGGAATTTAATTGTTAAGCATTATCAAACAAATTATAATGCCCCAGAGGAAAAATTGCAAAAGGATTGGGAAAATAAACTTATTTCCGGCAGTTTGGGTTATATGGAGTGGTTTGGAGAGATTGATGCTCATCGAACAATTCATTTAGGATCCACAAAGCGTGTAATTCCTGATATCATAATCAAAAACGATGAAAGAGATCTTTTTGACATTGAGTTAAAACAATACTCGCTTCCTTTTACAATTGAGATGGAGAAACAGCTGAAGAGTTATATGGATTTGTTGCATGTTTCGGTTGGGGTTTTAGTGTGCCAAAAAATTTATGTATACGTTTATGATTTTTCAAAATCAAAATTAAAAAAAGTCGAAATATCTTTTATCGAAGATAATCCCGACGGTATAGCGTTCGTCGAATTATTTAGCAAGGGGAATTTCTCCGAAGAAAAAGTAGAGAATTTTATTGATTCCAAAAACAATTTTGATAGCAATGTGCAGAAAATTAAAAGCGAAATTACTCAAGAAAATGTTGTTGCATTAATGAAATCTCATTTTCTGTCCATATATTCTGCCGAAGAGGTTGAAATCGCGATGAAAGATGTGGTTGTTGCTATAGGAAGAACAAACTCGATACCAATGACAAGTCACTCCCCAGCAATAAAGAATGAGGATAACTTTGACGTGCCGCCCAAGGTAGG
>JAGBSQ010000068.1 GCA_017631775.1 Clostridia bacterium
ACCGAGTGCCGCAATGGTCACAATGCTTGCAGAACTGCACGACATTGAACCCGGCTACGCTTCGCAATCGGTGGGAATGACGTCCATCCTCTCCACCGCAACGCTTCCGCTTGTAATGTTGTTTGCGCAATGGGTGATTACATGGTAAAAAACAAAGAAAAAAAGACGCTATCTTGCAAGATAGCGTCTTTTTTGTTTAATGATGATGGTGGTGATGGTGTCCGTGACCGCCCTCGTGGGTGGCGGGATTGCAGGTCAACTCGTGGCAATGTTCATCGGGGGCTTCGAATTCAAGCGTTGCATGAGCAATGCCGTGCTCGGCAAGTTCCTCGCGAATGGCCTCTTTGATGTGGTGCGCATCTCCTTCGGCAACTACGTGCATGGTTGCATAGTTGTTGTAGCCGTCCATGCTCCAAACGTGTACGTGGTGAACATCCTTTACGCCATCGATGTGCGTAAGATGCTCGCATATTTCGTCGATTTCGATGCCGTGAGGCGTTTTTTCGAGGAAAAGGTCAACGGCTTCCTTTAAATTTTTGAATGCGTTGATAAAGATAAACACCGCCACACCGATAGACATCAAGGGGTCGATGATGGCAATATCGGTAAAGCGCATGATGATGGCACCGGCAAGAACCACAAGCCAGCCGAGGACGTCCTCAAGCATATGGAGATTGACCGCCTTTTGGTTGAGCGAGTCCCCCTCCCTTGTAAAGAACGCCGCCAAGAAGTTGACAAGCGCGCCAATTACGGCAAAAATGATCATGCCGTTGTAGTTGATGGGTGTGGGATTGATGATGCGCAGAATTGCATTGTAAACCACAAGAACCGAGCCCACCAAAAGGATGAGCGTGGTAATTACGCTGCCGATAACAGAATAGCGCGCGTATCCGTAGGTGTAATGCTCGTCAGGCTTCTTTTTGCTCTTCTTTTCGAGAAAATACGAGGCGCCAATGCTTGCGGCGTCTCCAATATCGTGCACGGCATCTGAAACGATAGCCACACTGCCGGTAAAAAATCCGCCTACGAACTCAAAAATAGAAAAGGCAAAATTGAGAATAAATGCAATGAGAATGTTTCTTTCGGTCTTCATGTTTATCTCCTTGGGATTGATACTGATATTATAGCATACTCTTTTGCAAATTGCAATATGATTTTTCTCAATTTGTCAAGAATTTGAGAAAAAGAAAGAGCCTCGCAAGAGGCTCTTCTTTAATCGTTTTTGATGTGATAGGTTTGCAAAAGGTCTTCGATTGCTTTTTCGTTGGTTTCGCTGACGTACTGTTGGAATTTTTCCAGCACTTGGCGACCGATGGCACGGTAGTCCATTGCAAACACCTTTTGGATCTTTTTTTGGCGAAGCTCCTCCGGTACGCCAAAAAGCTTCATGATAACCTCTAAAGCGCCCGACACGCGCACCGGCAGAGATGCGGAATGCTTGGTGGTCATCAGCGTTGCATATTCAATGCCCGAAACGATTGCTTCGGCCTCTATGAACTGCTCCTCTGTCCAATCGGGGCAAAACGCACCGAACACTCTCTTCATTTTTTCAACGTCGTTGGCGCGAATGTTTTCCAGCGTTATAGGGTGAGAATACGCCGAAACAAAGAAATCGCGCATTTGTTCGCTCTCTTCGCTTACCGAAGCCATAGTTGCAAGCTCCAAGCAATAGCAAAGCAACGAGCTCTGCCCTTCGTCGGTATAGTCCTCGATCAACTTCCATTGAAAGTCGCACAGCATGGTAACGAGAACATCCAAAATGTGTTCCTTGGTGGGAAAATAGAAGGTCAAATTGCCTGTTCCGATTTCGGCCTTGCGGCAAACGGCCGCCGCGGTGGTGTTGGAAAAGCCTTTTTCAAAAAACAGATCGATTGCAACTTGAATGATCGTCAAGCGTGTGTGACTTTCTTTTTTCGGTCTCGCCATTTTCTCTCCTCCACAGGCGCCTTACGGCGTTATTTGAAGCATCCCAATTATTGGATTTATCCAAATTATAACATATTCCTTTAAAAATCGCAAGGATTTTTTGATATTTTTTGCGTTTTAAAACCTCAAAAAAGCGACCTGAAAAGGCGATAACAATATATGTAAGAAAAAAGAAAAAAAGTTTGCAAAAACACTTGACAAACACATTTGCCTGTGGTATAATATTCAAGTCGGCACGGAGAGATGGCTGAGCTGGTCTAAGGCGCACGACTGGAAATCGTGTTTAGGCTAATACCCTAACGAGGGTTCGAATCCCTCTCTCTCCGCCACACGAAGGCACCCAATAGGGTGCCTTTTTGCATTATAAGAGAGAGAGATTCGAACCCTCGTTAGAAAAATTTGTTCAGCCTATTTACAAATCTGTTTTTTTGTGCTATAATGGTTATATAAACCATTTTGGGAGGCTTATTATGAAAAAAATCGTTGTAGATAAAAAACTCGCACTCGGTATTGCCGCAGGCGCTACAGCCTTTGCAACCGGTGCCGCTATTACACTTGCTATTAAAAAGAGATTTGACAAAATTTTTGGCGAGATGCAAGATGATGCCAGCGAACAAATCTTCACCTCCCCCGACGGTAACAACTCTGTAAGAGTTTTGTTCGGTGCTTCTAAAACCGCTAAAAAAATGGCTCTTGTCAGCATTCAAGCAAAGTCTGAGGCAGATGATTGCATTCTGCTTGCCCTTGCAAGAAGAGGCGACAACCTCCTTTCGGGCGAGTGGAGCGACAACAACAACTTTGAGCTCTTGGTTGGCAGCTGCAGCAACAAGCAATGCTGCAACGTAAGCTTTGAGGGCGGTAAGATTGTTATGAACTACTATTTGAAGAGAATTGTAAAATAAGATTTCTATACAAAAAAGCACTGCTGTTGCAGTGCTTTTTGTTTTTTATTTGGAATTGAGAACGGATTTTGCCAAATCGTTGCCTTTTTCAAAATCTACGTTGCCGTTTGCGCTAACGCTCGTGAGCGCCTTGCAATGGCGAAAGGCCTCTGCCCCAACCTTGGTAACACCGCCGAGATCTACTCGTTCAAGTGCAATACAGCCTGCAAAGCAGGATGCGGGAAGTGACTTGAGAGCTTCGGGGAGTACAACCTCCTTTAAGGAGTCGCAGTTGTAGAAGGCGTTGATGCCAATGCTTGTCAACCCTTGACCGAATGCAACACTCGTCAAAGCGTCACATTGTGCAAAGGCTTCCTCGCGCAGGGTGGTAAGGGAGTTGGGGAGCTTGATGCTCCAAAGGCTCTCGCAACCGTAAAATGCGCGCACGCCAATGCTTGTGAGTCCTTCGGGAAGAAGGATCTCTTTCAGGCTTTCGCACTCAAAGAAGGCGTAATTGCCAAGTGCATTGCAGGCACCGCTCAAGGTGATGCGCTCGAGGTGTGCAGGATAAAATCCCTCTGCAAAATCGGGCTGTGCCGCGCCAAAAATATAACCAAGATAGGTGTTCTCCGTTTGGCTTCTGCCAACAAAAGGCAGGGTCATTGTGCGAATGGAGTTGCAACCCTCAAACGCGCCAAAGCCAATCGTTTGAAGCGTGTCACCAAGATTGAGAATTTGCAAATCGGAGCAATTCATCAAGGCTCTGTCGCCAAAGGTGACTATTTTTTCAATGCCGTCGATCTGTCGCAAAGATGCGCCGTTGTAAATGGCGAATTTTTCAATGACCGTTACGTTTTCGGGGAGCGAGAGGCAGATGATATCGTTGCAATCAAAAAGTGCATATGCCGGCAGGGTCTGCCAATCGGCTGTCAAGCGCAAGCATTTGAGAGATACGGGAATGTCGCGCGCGTTGTTTTCGTGCGTGTCCGCACCAAACAGATAACCGAGATACTGTGTTCCCTCTTTGCTCTCACCCATCAAGGGAGTTTGCAAAGAATGCAAGGTTTCGCATCCTGCGAGAATGCCCTTGCCGATAGAAGTAACGCTATTGGGAATGATTAAGGTTTTGAGCGTTAGGTTTTCTGCAAATGCTCCGTCGGCAATGCTCGTAACAGACTTACCAAAAATTTCTGCGGGAATGATCAGGTGTTCTTGCGTTCCCGTATAGGAAACAATTTGGACTTCCTCAGGAATACTTTCTGTCCATACCACCTGAAAATCCGCCTCATCACCTATGACGGCATTTTCAAAGCCCGCGTTATTCGCTGCCCAAAAATCAACGCCCTCATCCTCGACTTCAACGGGTGTGGTGTCGATTGGTGCATCGGTGGTTTCCTCGGTTTGGGTATTCGTTTTATTTTGATTGCCGCAGGCAGAAACACTTGCCAAAATCAAGAGGACTGCCAAAAGGCTTGCAAATATTTTTTTGACCTTCATTTTTCTCATCCTTTTTGGAAAAATTCTGTTATCATTTTACCACATTTTTTCACATTATGCAAGGGGAATGCGCGATATTTCACAATATTTTCAATTCTATCATGCTTTGTTCTTGTAAAACACAGAAAAAAGTGATATAATAATATGAAAGTTGCAGAAAGGAGGACGTGTATGGATATTTTAATTGATAAATCCCTCGCCGGTCAATGCATTCGGCGCGTGTTGCAGGTCGAATTGAAACTTTCCACCAAAATGATCAAGCACCTCAAATACACGCCTCTTGGAATTGCCGTTGACGGAAAAGCCGTAACTGTGCGACATATTTTAAAGCTTGGCGAGTGTCTTTCGTTGGCGCTTGAGGACACCGCTTCTTCCCCTGCCCTCGCTCCCGTTGATCTGCCCTTGGATATTCTCTATGAGGACGAGGATATTGTGGTTCCTGCAAAGCCTGCCGATATGCCCACACATCCCTCGCACGATCACTATACCGATACTGTGGCAAATGCTTTGGCATTCCGCTACCAAAAAGAAGGCATCCCCTTTGTTTTTCGCCCCATCAATCGCCTTGACCGCAACACAAGCGGTCTGCTTCTTGTTGCCCGCAACAAGCGCGCAGCAGGAGCGTTGACACAAGCCATGCAAAAAGGAGAAATCAAAAAGACCTATCTTGCCGTTTGCATTGGCGAAATGCAGGAAAAAGAAGGCGTGATTGACGCCCCCTTACATCGAACCAAAGAAAGCATTATCGTACGCGAGGTATGCTCTCCCACCGCTCCCGATGCCGATGCGGCCTGCACCGAATACCGCGTGCTTGCCACAGAGAACGGATACAGTTTGGTTCTCGTTCGTCCCTTGACAGGCAGAACACACCAAATCCGTGTTCATTTTGCATATGCGGGCCACCCTTTGGTAGGTGACGATCTTTACGGCAAGGTTACACCTTTGATTGGTCGCCATGCTCTGCACGCATATCAACTCACATTCCCTCACCCGATGAGTGAGGAAAGCCTGACACTGACCTCCCCCCTATGCCCCGATATGAAGCGTTTGATTGAACAATGCTTCCCCACAACGCTTGCGAAAGGAGACCTTGATGAATACACAAAATAAAAAAAGGCGTTTGCCCATTGTTTGCATTTTGATATTTGTTTTAACGTTGGTAACCGTTGGCATTTATATCGCCATTCGCGTTGATATGAGTTTTGCCGATGCCTTTAATCAAAACATCAGCTCCTGGGGCAGAATTGTCATGGCAAAGCTGACGGGTTGGATCCCTTTCTCCTTTGCCGAAATGTTGCTCCTGCTCTCCCCTGTGCTTCTTATCACCTTAATTGTAATTGGTGCCAAGCATTTTTGCGGCAGCGCAAAGGAGATGTGGATTTATGTAGGGTGCATCTTTTCTGTTGTGTGCATGGTGTTCAATTTGTTTGTTTGGAACTTTGCCCCCGGCTACAACGCCCTACCCCTTGACCAAAAGCTTGGCTTGGAGCGCAAGCCCGTAAGTGCCGAGGAGCTTGCCTCAACTGCAGATATTCTGCTTGAGGAACTTTACGTTTTGGAAAAAGACATTATCTTTACGGGTTCGGGCGCATCTCGCATGCCATACACCTATCAAGAAATGAACGAAAAGCTGATGGCAGCCTATGAAAAAGCTGCCGAAAAATATGATTTTATCAATCATTTCAATTCCTCAACAAAACCCGTTATGCTGAGTGAGCCGATGACCTACACGCATATTTCGGGTGTTTACACCTTTTTTACGGGTGAGGCAAACGTCAACGTCAACTTCCCCGATTACACCATTCCCTATACTGCCGCACACGAGCTTGCACATCAGCGCGGCATCGCGCGCGAGGATGAGGCAAACTTTGTTGCCTTTTTGGTTTGCAGAGAGGCAGATGACGTCTATATTCGTTACAGCGCATATCTCAATCTTTACGAATACGTAGTCTCGGCTCTTTATTCGGCAAGCTATGACCTTTATAAAGAAAACTACTATAAGCAACCAAACACAATTATCAACGAGCGCATCGCTTACAGCGAATTCTTTGATAAGTACCGCGAAAACGTAGTGGCTGACGTAAGTGAGGCCACCAACAATGCTTATCTTCAAAGCCAGGGCTCTTTGCAAGGCACTCGCAGTTACGGCATGGTGGTCGACCTTGCCGTGGCATATTATCGCGGACAGTAATAAAAAAGAACGGCACCGAGGTGTCGTTCTTTTTTATTTTTTACACTCGCGTCTGCAAGTTCTCCTTCGGGGGTCACGTTCT
>JAGBSQ010000069.1 GCA_017631775.1 Clostridia bacterium
GCCGTATTTTTCGTTGAGATAGTTGAGTACACCTGCTTTAACAGCATCCTTTTCTTCGCCGTCAACGGGGCGGCTGCCAACCAGAATGTTGAGCTTTTCTGCTTGGAATACCTCGTTGATGGTCTTGCCGCCTTGTGCACGTGCAAGGTGGGGGAGCAGGTCGGTGATGTACATTACGGGGTCAGTTTCATCCTCACCAACAACAACGTCAACAACGGTGCCGTCTTGCTTAACAACTACGCCGTGCAGAGCCAGTGGCATTGCGAGCCATTGATACTTGCGAACGCCGCCGTAATAGTGGGTCTTAAAGAAGGACATGCCGTGCTCCTCATAAAGCGGAACGGGCTTGAGGTCAAGACGGGGAGAGTCGATGTGAGCGGCGGTGATGCGGATACCATTGTTGATGTTCTCGGTACCTACACGAATGAGAAAGATATTTTTGCCGCGGTTGTTGTAGTAGAGCTTGTCGCCTACGTTGATGGGGTCGCCAAAGCTCCAAGCGCGGTAGCCTGCAGCCTCTGCAATGCGAACGCTCTCAACAACTGCCTCGCGCTCGGTTTTTGCGGCGTCAAGGAATTTTACGTAGTTCTTTGCATATTCATAAGCCTCGTCTACAACGGTGGCACCTGCCAGCTCGTAAACGGTCTTTTTTTCATAGCGAAGGTTTTGATTTTCGGACATGATAGTGGTCTCCTTTATGTTTCATTTCTTAAAAATACAATTCGAGGTAGAGCTCGCGCGCCTTGGTGACTTCTTTTACAAAGCGAGCGGTCGTGGGGTTGGGAATGTTTGTCAGCGTTCCCAATTCGCTTACACATTCGGGGTCTGTAAGCCACGCGTCCACAGCTGCCGTGCCCGCATCAAAGGCGGCAAACACGGTCTCCCAAACGCCGTAGCGTTGGTAGAGGTAAGAGAGATATGCCGCGCCGCACTCGAGGTTTTTTTGAGGATCGTAAAGACGTCCTGCCTCCTCGGGGGTAACGCCCAAAATGTCGGTTTGGATCATGGCGAACTCTTGGGGGGTGAGCTGCATCAGACCAATGCCGCCGTCCTTGCCCTCAAGGTTGCTTGCAAAGCCGCTCTCGGTGCTGACGGTTGCCCAAAGAATGACCTCGGGAATGCCGTATTTTTCAGCGACCTCCCGAATGTCCTCGGCATAGCGAGGGGAGAGGGGATATTGCTTTTTTTCAATGGCAGTCGCAACGCCGTCAAAGGCAAAGCCAAAGCCAATTGAAAGCACTAAGATTGCGGCAATGATGGCAAAGCTTCTTGCATTGAACTTCATTTGGAGATGACCCCCAATTCTGCAAGAATGCGATGGACCTGCGGTGTAAGCAGTTCAATGTTGCCGTTGTTTTCAATGATGTAGTCGGAGTGGGTTTTGAAGAACTCGTCACTCTTTTGTGCCAAAATGCGGCGCATAGCCGCTTCGGGTGTAATGTTGTCGCGTGCCACAATGCGCTCCAAACGGGTCTGCCGTTCGGCCAAAACCGAAACAACGGCTCCGCAAGCCTTGTGTGCGCCTGCTTCAAAGAGCTGAGGTGCATCCAATGCGGCAACGGGAACCTCCTCGCGACGAAGTCGCTCCATGCGCGTCCTGATCTCTTCCATTACGTATCGGTGGGTAACGGTGTTGAGCTTTTCGCGCGCGGCAGGATTGCTGAACACAATGCTTGCCAAGGCGCGGCGATTGAGTGAGCCGTCGGGCAAAAGGATCTCTTTGCCAAATATCTCCACCAATTCTTGCAGGCAAGAGGAGGGGGGAGTGATCAGCTCGTGATAAACGCGGTCGGCATTGATAACGGGAATTCCGTAGCCTTCAAAAATAGTGGCAACCGCGCCTTTTCCGGCTCCCGTAGGACCTGTCAATCCAATTACAAGCATGGCGGCACCTCCATTCTAAGTCCTCCAATGCGGTCGGAGGAATATGCGGTTTCCATTACGTTTTGCACGTAGAGTCCATCCTTAAGGGAAGGATAAAATGCTTTGCCTTCGTTGACAGAGGAGAGGAAGGCGTGCATGCTTGCAAGGTGACCGTAAAGCCAGCCTACAGGTGCCTTGGGAGAGGGGAAGGTCAGGTCGGGATAGCGACCGACACATTCGATTTTTGTAAAGCCGCGCATGCCGCCCATGGGGGCATTCTCGGCGGTGTTGTCATAAAAATAGAGCCAGTTGGGTTCCATTAAGGAGAAGCGAAGGGCACCCTTCTCACCGTAAATCTCAAAGGAGAGATCGTCATTGGTGCCAATTTGCAGCTTGCCAACGGTCATTGTGCCGTGGGCGCCGTCGGCAGTTTTGCCGGTCATATAAAAAGCCTCATCGGCATTGGTCTCCCACTCTTTTCCGTCCATGCCCTTTCGGGTGGGGTAAGCGATTTGGCTCATGCCGCCAACCTCGGCAAGGGGGCCGCACAAAAAGCCGATCAAATCAATTACGTGAGAGCCGAGATCGAACAAAACGCCACCGCCGCAAACGGTGCTATCCTGCTTCCAACCCGCAGGGCGGTTGACATCGGTTGCGCTGTTGTGCAAATACTTGCCCTCAAACGAAAGAATGCGACCGATCTTGCCCTCGTCAATGAGCTGCTTTGCGCGCATTACGGGGGAGAGCCAACGGTTGTTAAATACCATGCCGCAAACTTGACCCTTTTTTTGAGGGAGCGCGGCAATCTCTTCGGCTTGCTCGGCGCTAATGCAAAGCGGCTTTTCGCAAAGCACGCTTTTGCCTGCGGCAATCGCTTTTTTGAGAGTTTCGTAGTGATAAATATTCGGTGTGCAAATATCGATCACGTCAATTTCGGGGGAGTTGATAAGATCGTCCTCGTTGGTCGTGGCAATCTGCATACCAAACTCGGCGGCTATGCGATCGCTCTTCTCTTGGGACGTGGTGCAAACGCCGACAACCCTTGCACAGAAGGGGAGAGAGCCATAGAAAAAGGGAAGATTTTGCACAGCCCAGGTGTGTGTTCTACCCATTGAGCCAAAGCCCAAAAGTCCTATGTTAAGTGTTTTCTTTTCGTTTTGTTCCATTGTGCAAATCCTTCCTTTCCGCATCCCGTAAGATGCTTATTTCGCGCGCGTGTTATACAGATGTATAACTATTCATCTTATTATAACTCAATTTTCTTGCTTTTGCAATAGGATTGCGCATTATTTTGTAGGAAAATTCAACTTTTCTCTCCTTTTTTCACCTCTTTTATATTGCATTTGGAAAAGGTTTCGAGTATAATATAAATAGACACCGCGAAAGGAGGAATTTGGAATGGAGCAATTGATTAAAAAAATGCAAAATTTTGGAATTGAGTGGGAACAGAATTGCCCTCTCTCAAAGCATTCCTCTTTTCACATTGGCGGTGCGGCAGACCTTGCGCTCTTTCCCAAATCAAGCGACGAGCTGTGCCAAGCACTCACGCTTTTGCGCGAGTGCGGTATGCCGGTTCTTGTTATCGGCAGAGGAAGCAACGTTGTGTTCTCCGATGAAGGATATCGAGGCGCGGTTGTCTTTACCGGCAAATGTCGCAAAATCAAAATTGAAGGCGACACCGTTTATGCCGATGCAGGCGTGTCGCTCTCGGCACTTTCCTCTGCGGTTCGCGATGAGGAGCTTTCGGGCTTGGAGTTCGCATTCGGCATTCCCGGCACGCTTGGCGGCGCCATCTATATGAACGCGGGCGCCTATGGCGGAAGCATGAGCGACGTTTGTGTCCTTTCCAAATACTACGACCTTAAAACGGGCCAAGTAAGTAGCTTGACAGCCGGTGAGCATACTTTTGGCTACCGCAAAAGCATTTATCAAGAACACCCCGAACGCGTCATTCTTGAGGCAACCCTGCAACTGAAAAAGGGAATTGGCAAGGTGATTGCGGAGGAAATGCGAACCTATTGGGAAAAAAGGCGCATCACTCAACCTCTCGAACTGCCCAACGCGGGCAGCACCTTCAAGCGCCCTGAGGGATACTTTGCCGGCAAGCTGATTGAGGATTGCGGACTGAAGGGATTAACGGTTGGCGGTGCACAGGTTTCCACCAAGCACGCGGGATTTATCGTCAACATCGGCGGTGCTACCTGCGAGGACGTCAAACGCTTAATTGAGCAGATAAAAGCCACCGTATTGCAACAAACGGGCGTAGAGCTCGAGTGTGAAATAAAGTTTTTATAACAAAGTATCCCAAATCTATCGCAAACAACTTTCTGAGCGAGTAGGGTTAGTGGTCCCTAATCGCTTGCGACAGCAAGAGCGAGGTTTTGCCTCGCGCCGACTGTCTATCCGTGCAGAAACAATTTTGATTTTAGAAATCCTGTTAGGAAGTTCTTGAGGGGTGTGGGGAACTTCTTTCAAGAAGTTCCCCACAAAAAAGAAAAGAGGTGACAAAATGACCTTTACAGAGCGCGTGTGCGCAGAGCTGATGGAGCTCCCAATCAAAAAGAATTGCTGCAGACGTGCATTGAGTGCAGGTCTTTTGCTTCCTGCAATGCGACAGGTGGGCGGACGAGTTGTTTTGCCTTGCTGTCGCGAGGCGATTGCAGAATTCGCCAGGGGCGTGTTTGAAAAAACCTATTCCAAAACGGCAGAAATGAACGTCATTGGCTTTCACGGCCACC
>JAGBSQ010000011.1 GCA_017631775.1 Clostridia bacterium
GAGGAACAAAAGCGCGGCTATCTGCTCACCAAAACGCCTCTGATGGCAAAGAGAGATCTTTATAAGATCTCCGGTCACTGGGATCACTACCGCGACGGTATGTTCATTTAGGGAGATCCCGACGATGAAACCAAGGAATGCTTTGCGCTCCGTCCCATGACTTGTCCCTTCCAATATCAAGTATTCCTTAACAAAAAGCGTTCTTATCGCGACCTTCCCATGCGTTTGGGTGAGACCTCTACGCTCTTCCGTAACGAGGATTCCGGTGAGATGCACGGTCTTATCCGTGTTCGTCAGTTCACCATTTCCGAGGGTCACTTGGTAATTCGTCCCGACCAACTCGAAGAAGAATTCAAGGGTTGTCTTGATCTCGCAATGTATATGCTCGATACGATGGGACTTAAAGAGGATTGCTCCTTCCGCTTCTCTCAATGGGATCCTGCTCGCACCGATAAGTACGAAGGAACCCCCGAGCAATGGAACGAGGCACAATCCATTATGCAAAGATTGCTCGATGAAAACGGCATCAATTATGCAATCGGCATCGATGAAGCCGCTTTCTACGGTCCTAAGCTCGATATCCAAATCAAGAACGTATTTGGCAAAGAAGACACGCTCATTACCATTCAAATTGATATGCTCCTGGCAAAGAAGTTTGGTATGGAATACGTTGACTCCAACAACCAACTGGTAACGCCTTATATCATTCACCGTACCTCCATGGGTTGCTACGAGAGAACTCTCGCACTCCTGATTGAAAAGTACGCAGGCGCATTCCCGATGTGGCTCGCACCCGAGCAGATCCGCATTCTGCCCATTGGCGACGAACATATCGAGTATGCAAAATCCGTTTGGGAAAAGCTTTCTGCGGCAGGTTTGCGCGTAGAGCTTGACGATTCCTCCAACACCATCGGCTACAAAATTCGCAACACCCAGCTCCAAAAGGTACCTTATATGCTTATCATCGGTGCCAAGGAAGTCGAAGAGGGAACCGTATCTGTTCGTAACCGTGCAGGCGAGACCGTTTCCAAGGCGGTTGACACCTTTATGGCAGAGGCTGTGCTTGAAGTTGCACAAAAGAAGAGATAAAAAACACGAAATCCGCCTATTTTTTGGCGGATTTCTTTGTTATAGTGTTGACTTTTTTGCCAAAATATAGTATAATCTATTCTAAAGTGGGCATTTTGCGCGCTTGCTTCCAATCTTATTAATAAAATGACTTGCCGGAAAAGACAGAATTGAATACCGTTTTCTACGTTGCATTTTTTGACCCAAAAATGCATACAATCATTCTTTAAAGGGGAAACACTATGCATTACATTCTCTACAACACTCTTTCAGGTAACAAAAAAGGTTTGGAATCAGCTCGCCTTTTGGTGGGAGATCTTGTTCCCGAGAACACGACCTTGGTTGACGTTATGTCTATTGCAAGCTATGCCGATTTTTGGAAGGGTATCGATATCGAAAACGATACGGTCATTCTTTCGGGCGGTGATGGCACGCTCAATCGCTTTATCAACCAAAATGCCGGTCTTGCGCTTCCCAAAAAGCTTTTCTATTACGCTTCGGGCAGCGGCAACGATTTTAGAAACGACGCGGCAGACGAAAAGGAGCCTTTGGTTCCCTTAAACAAGTACGTTGCCGATTTGCCTACGGTTACGGTAAACGGCAAGACCTCTTACTTTATCAACGGTATCGGCTACGGAGTAGACGGTTATTGCTGTGAGGTAGGGGACAAGCAAAAGGAAAAATCCAACAAACCCGTCAACTATACGGCTATTGCGATCAAGGGCGTTTTGTTCCACTTTAAGCATAGAAGTGCAAAGATCACCGTAGACGGTGTTACAAGGGAATACAAGCGCGTTTGGATCGCCCCCACAATGAAGGGCAGATTTTACGGCGGCGGCATGATGGTTGCTCCCACACAAAACCGCTTTGATCCCGAAGGCAAGGTCTCGGTTGCTGTTTTCCACAACGCGAGCGCGTTAAAACTTTTAACGATCCTGCCATCTGTTTTTGATGGAAAGCACATCAAGCATACCAAGCAATTTGAAATGCATCAGGGTCATGAGATAACGGTCGAGTTCGATCGTCCCACATCTCTTCAAATTGACGGCGAGACCGTTCTCGGCGTTACATCCTATACTGTAAAAACCGGCAAAACTGCAAACCGAATGGAGTATGCAGCTGCCGAGGTATAAGAAAGGCAGTTTTTTATGCTTTGTTACGTTTTTGCGGCTCTTTCTGTATTGGGTAGCAGCCTGCTCGTTTTCGGTGTACAAATTCATTGGCTTTGGCTTTTGCCCATTGCTTTGGGCATCTATTTTGCATTGAATGCATCCTTCTTTTTGGTGCTGTGGTTTTCCACCATTTTCTTGCCCAAAAAGGATCCAATTGACAAACCGCGCAATTTTTATGGCCTTATTCGTTTTGTTTGCGATTGGGCAATGACCTTTTTGCGCGTTAAGATCGTTTTTCGCGGAATGGAAAAATTCCCCGATGAACCCTTTGTTTTGGTTTCCAACCACATTTCCAATTTTGACCCGCTGGTAGTTTTGGCAAAGGTGAAGGGAAGAAAGATCGCCTTTATTTCCAAGCCTTCCAACTTCA
>JAGBSQ010000070.1 GCA_017631775.1 Clostridia bacterium
GTTGTTTGGCTCCAAGAGTGGCTACTATGTCGCAATTTGAGTGGTCCCGCGGGTGTTATCGCACTCGTCTCAAGGATATTTTCATCTTGGGACGAGTGCGTTTCTTGTTTCCAAGGTAAGAAACGGAGAGAGAAAGAATGAAACAAATGAGCGGATTGGATTACAAAATCCGAGAAATGGCCGAACGTATTCGCGAGTTGCGCGAGATTACACGCTATACTCCCGAAGAAATGGCGGCAAAGACCGACGTAACAATTGAAGAATATCTCGCCTCCGAAAACGGTCAAAGTGACCTCAACTTTGCCTTTATCTATCGCTGTGCTTTGGCGTTTGGTGTAAACGTTACCGATATTATCGAAGGTGTCAGCCCCAAGCTCAAATCCTACACGGTTACGCGCAATGGTGCCGGTCAACGTATTGAGCATGCACACGGCATGACCTACTACAACCTGGCATATGCTTTTCAAAACAGAATTGCAGAGCCCTTGTACGTTCGCAGTGAATTCAGCGAAGAAGCGCTCCATAAGGATATTGAACTGACAACCCACGCGGGACAGGAGATCGACATCGTTATTTCGGGTAGCCTGATGGTTCAGGTTGGCTCTCATAAAGAAATTCTGCGCGCGGGCGACAGCATTTACTATGATAGTAGCGCACCGCACGGTATGATTGCCGTTGGCGGACAGGATTGCGAGTTTTATGCTATCGTTCTCAATCCTACGGGTGAGCCCATTCCCGAGCTGACCCCTGCAAAACTCATCAAAGGAACTGCCGTACCCACTAAGGATACTAAAGAGCGCATCTATCAAAAGTTTATTGACGTTGTCGAAAACGAAAACGGCACTCCTACATCTATTCAGTTTAAGAACACTGAAAACTTTAACTTTGCATTCGATCTTGTAGATGCACTTGCCGATAAGGAACCGCAAAAATTGGCTATGCTCCATATTTCGCAGGATAAGACCGAACGCAGATTTACCTTTAAGGATATCAAAAAAGCATCGGCACAGTGTGCAAACTATTTCAAGTCTCTCGGCATCAAAAAGGGAGACCGCGTAATGCTCGTTCTCAAGCGCCATTACCAATTCTGGTTTGCAATGCTTGGTCTCAACAAGCTCGGTGCCATTGCCATTCCCGCACCCAATCAGCTGCAGGAGCACGATTTTGAATACCGCTTCCAAGCCGCAGGCATCAATACGGTTCTTTGTACCGCCGACGGCAATACCGCTACTCAAATTGAGCTTGCTGCAAAGACTTGCCCCGAACTCAAGAACTTTTTGATTGTTGGCGGCGAGAGAGAAGGCTGGAGAAGCTTTGATGAAGAATATCCGCTTTACAGCTCTCACTACAACCGAGGCGAAGATGCCCCCGGTGGCGACGATTTGATGCTGATGTTCTTTACTTCGGGAACGACAGGTTACCCAAAAATCGCGGCGCATAATTATAAATATGCGCTCGGACACTTCCACACCGCAAAATATTGGCACAATGCCGACCCAAACGGCCTGCACTTTACCATTTCCGATACCGGTTGGGCAAAGGCAATGTGGGGCAAGCTCTACGGTCAATGGCTGTGCGAAGCGGCAACCTTCGTTTACGATTTCGACCGCTTTGATGCTTCCGAGATCCTTCCCATGTTTGCAAAATACAATATTACAACCTTCTGCGCACCTCCCACAATGTTGCGCATGATGATCAAGCAGGATATTTCCAAGTACGATCTCTCGTCGGTTAAGCACATGACCACTGCAGGCGAGGCACTCAACCCCGAGGTTTACCGTCAGTTTGAAAAGGCAACGGGACTTCAAATTCTCGAAGGCTTCGGTCAAACCGAGAGCACCATGATTATTGGTAATATGATCGGTGACTCGCATAAGATCGGTTCCATGGGTAAGCCCGCACCGATTTACGACGTTTCTCTTGTCGATGCCGACGGCAATCCCGTCTCTGTTGGTGAAAGTGGCGAAATCGTTGTCAACGTTAAAAACGGCGCGCCTTGCGGTCTCTTTACCGGCTATTACAGAGACGAAGAAAAGACACGTGAGGTATGGCATGACGGTTATTATCACACCGGCGACGTTGCTTGGTGCGATGAAGACGGCTTCTATTGGTACGTAGGCCGTGCCGATGACGTTATCAAGTCTTCGGGTTACCGCATTGGTCCCTTTGAGATTGAAAGCGTTATTATGGAGCTGCCTTACGTTCTCGAGTGTGGTGTTTCTGCCGCTCCCGATGAGGTAAGAGGACAAATCGTTAAGGCATCTATCGTTCTCACAAAGGGAACAGAGCCTACCGAAGAGCTTAAAAAGGAAATCCAAAACTACGTTAAGGAGCACACCGCTCCCTACAAATACCCCAGACTTGTGGTCTTCTGCGATGAGCTTCCCAAGACAACAAGCGGAAAAATTCAGAGGAATAAATTATGATGAACAAACGCGTTTTGTTGCTGTGCGGACATTACGGTAGCGGCAAAACCAACATCGCCGTCAATTTGGCGCAAGCGATAAAAAGGGAATACCCAACGGTAACTCTTGCCGATCTTGATATCGTCAACCCTTATTTTCGCTCAAAAGACAGCGCCCAAGATTTGGAGGCTGCGGGTATTCGATTGATTTGCTCGCGTTATGCAAACAGCAACGTCGATATTCCCGCTCTTCCGCCCGATCTTTACGCCTTGACCGATGACCGCCGTATGCGCGCTGTTATTGACGTGGGCGGAGACGATAGAGGTGCTTTGGTGCTTGGCAGAATTGCCCCCGCAATCCTCTCCGAGAACGATTACGAAATGCTGATGGTAATCAACTGTTACCGGCCGCTTACAAGAGATGCGGCATCGACCATTGAGGTCATGCGCGAGATTGAGCATGCAGGCGGCATTCGTTTTACGGCTCTTATCAACAACTCCAATCTTGGCACAGAGACGACTGCCACAGATGTGCTTGCATCTATGAGTTACGCCAATGAGGTGGCGGCTATGTCGAATTTGCCCTTGGTTATGACCACGGCAGACCAAAAATTGCAAAAGGATCTGCAAGATAAGATCCCCAATCTATTCCCGCTCAAATTGCAGGATAAGATCCAATAATTGTTTACAACTCTTAAAAAGGAGTACATATAATGGCAAAATTAACGTTTTTGACTGATAATTGCAAGGGCTGCGGTCTGTGTGTAGACGCTTGCCCCAAAAAGGTGCTTCGCTTGGCACCCGATAAGATCAACAAAAAAGGACATCACCCCGTAGAGGCAGAGAACATCGATGCTTGCATCGGTTGCGCTTTCTGTGCTACTATGTGTCCCGATTGCATTATTACTGTTGAGAGGTGATTGAGATGGCAGATAAAGTATTGATGAAAGGCAACGAAGCCATTGCCGAGGCAGCTATTCACGCAGGTTGCAGACATTATTTTGGTTATCCCATCACACCTCAAACCGAAATCGCGGCTTACATGGCTAAAAAGATGCCTAAAATTGGCGGCACCTTCCTGCAAGCTGAAAGTGAAATCGCGGCTATCAACATGGTTTATGGCGTAGCTTCTGCCGGATATCGTGTTATGACCTCTTCTTCCAGCCCCGGAATTGCACTCAAGAGCGAAGGCCTTTCTTATCTCGCGGGTGCTGATCTGCCGGCGCTTGTTGTAAACGTACAGCGCGGCGGTCCCGGTCTTGGCGGTATTCAACCCAGCCAATCCGACTATTTCCAAGCCACCAAAGCAGGCGGTCACGGTGACTTCCGTATGATCGTTCTCGCTCCCGCATCTGTTCAAGAAATGGCAGAACTCACCGTTAAGGGCTTTGAACTTGCCGACACATACCGCATGACGGCTATGATTTTGGCAGACGGTACCATGGGTCAAATGATGGAGCCTGTGGCTCTTGACGATCTTGTTGTCAATGCCGCACCCGAAAAGCCTTGGGCAACCACAGGCACCAAGATGCAACGCGCACACAACATTACAAACTCGCTCTCTCTCATTCCCGAGGAGCTCGAGCAACTCAATTTTGCTCGTTACGAGCGCTATCGTACAATTGAGGAAAACGAGGTTATGTATGAGGAATATATGATGGACGATGCAGAGATCTGTATTGCCGCTTTCGGTATTGCCGCACGTGTTTCCAAAAACGCGATCAACGAGGCAAGAAAACAGGGAATTAAGGTTGGTATGATCCGTCCTATCACTCTGTGGCCCTTCCCGAAGGAAGTTTTCCGCCGTGCTGCAGATAAGGTTAACAGCTTTATTTCTGTTGAGCTTTCCATGGGTCAAATGATCGAGGACGTTCGTCTTGCTACTGAATGCAAAAAGCCTGTAACCCTTTGCAACCGTGCAGGCGGCATGATCCCGTCTCCCGATCAAGTACTCGAAGCTATTAAGAACGCCGCGAAAGGAGGAGAGAACTAATGGTAGTATTTAAGAAACCTCACGCGCTGACCGATGCACCGATGCATTATTGCCCCGGTTGCACCCACGGTATTGTTCACCGCTTGGTAGCCGAGGTTATTGACGAGCTCGGCATTGAGGGCAGAACCATCGGTATCGCTCCCGTTGGCTGCTCGGTTATGGCTTATAACTATTTTAACTGTGATATGATTGAAGCCGCTCACGGTCGTGCACCTGCTGTTGCTACCGGTGTTAAGCGTGCAAACCCCGAGGAGCATATCGTTTTCACCTATCAAGGCGACGGCGACTTGGCTTCTATCGGCATGGCAGAGACCGTTCATGCTGCCGCAAGAAACGAAAACATCACCATTATTTTCATCAACAACGCGATTTACGGCATGACCGGCGGTCAAATGGCTCCCACATCGCTGCCCGGACAGGTAACACAAACCTCTCCTTACGGACGTGACACCAACCATTGCGGTTTTCCGATTAAGGTTTGCGAAATGCTCTCCGAGCTCGATGGCCCGGAATATCTTGCTCGCGTTACCGTAAACAACGTAAAGAATGTAAACAACGCGAAAAAAGCGATCAAAAAAGCCTTCCAAAACCAAATCGACGGCAAGGGATTTTCGCTTGTTGAGGTGCTTTCCACTTGTCCCACCAACTGGGGCATGACACCTGCAAAGGCTTTGCTATGGATTGATGAAAAGATGATCCCTTACTATCCTTTGGGCGTTTACAAGGATAGAAGTGCTGCAAAGGAGGAATTGGCAAAATGAGTACAAAGCAAA
>JAGBSQ010000071.1 GCA_017631775.1 Clostridia bacterium
CAAAGTACGGTTGGTATCGTAAATGGAGATATCGGCGGTTTTGCCGATAACTGCGGGGATCATATATTGGAAGAGCGCGGGAGCGCAGACAAAACCGAGTGCTCTGCCCGCTCCGCAAACGGCTTGATAAACCGCAACGGCATCGTCTGCCTCGGGGTTAACGAGAATGTAGCCGATGCGCTCGCCGGGGAGTGAGAGCGATTTGCTGAACGAATAGCAAATGAGAGTATTCTTATAAAAATTCGGCAGATACGGAACCCTTACGTCGCCGTAAACAAGCTCGCGATAAGGCTCGTCGGCAATGAGGTAGATGGGTTGTCCGTTCTTCTCGGATGCCTCGGTAAGAATTGCCGCAAGACCCTTGATGCTCTCCTCTGTCATAACAGCTCCCGTGGGATTGTTGGGAGAGTTGACAATAATAGCACGCGTTTTGGGAGTAATAGCTGCCTTGATCTCTTTAAGGTCGGGTTGGAAGGTCTTTGTGTCGCAAAGAACAGGAACGGCAACGACACCGTTGCGCTCTACAAAAACGCGGTATTCCGGAAAGAAGGGTGCGAGCAAAATAACCTCGTCCCCTGCCTCGGTAAGTGCCGAAAGAGAGATGGTAAGAGAAGCCGCCGCGCCAACCGTCAAATAGATCAGGTTGGGATCTGCTTTTGCATTGTGGGTGGCGTTGATATAGTTGGCAATGGCTTGGCGTACACCTGCATCGCCCTGCGCGCTTATATATCCGTGCAAGGAGACGGCATCGTGCTCTTCTATCAGCTTTTTCAGGGTCTCATTGACAATGGCGGGAGAAGGAACGCTGGGGTTGCCAATGCTGAAATCAAACACGTTTTCAGCTCCGATTTCCGCCTTTCTCATTTTGCCGTATTCAAATAATTCGCGAATGACCGAGCGACATGCGCCAAGTCCTCTCATCTTCTCGTTTACCATAAGTTCCTCGCTTTATATATTTAAAAAAGACTATAGTTAGTTATATTATACACGTGTGCGCGTTGTATGTCAAGTAAATTGGACGAAAAATGACCTCCGGTGCCTTAAAAAAAGAAAAATCCGCACTCTCAATATGCCAAAAAGCATATGCAGATGCGGACTGACCGTATTTTGTTACCGAAAAACAGTTATTTCTTCGGGTTCACAAAAGTCGGGCAGTCCATGCGGAACATATAATAATAGTACTTGCAAATAAACATGTTTTGGCCCTCCTTTGTGAATTGTTATGACACATTATACGATACTTGAAGGGATTTGTCAATAGTTTTTTTCGAATTTTTTTGCATTTTGGTTTTTTTAAGGGGCATTTTGATAAAAAAGGAGAGCCAATAATAGTGGCTCCCCCATTTTTATTATGCGATTAGATTGCCTTGCCGCTGTTGAGGAACTGCTGCAGATGCTCGTTTTGAGGATTGTCGAAAATCTCTTCGGGAGTACCCTCTGCCTCAATAATACCGTCGCGCATATAGATCACGCGGTCAGAAACGCTCTTGGCAAACTCCATCTCGTGTGTAACGATGACCATTGTCTTGCCCTCGTTTTTGAGGTTTTTGATAACGCGCAAAACCTCAACCGTAAGCTCAGGGTCAAGTGCCGAAGTGGGTTCGTCAAAGCAAAGAATATCCGGCTCAAGCGCCAGCGCACGCGCAATGGATACACGTTGCTGCTGACCTCCCGAAAGCTGGAAGGGATAAGCATTCAGTTTATCCGAAAGTCCTACGTTGGCAATCAGTTCTTTTGCCTTTTGCTCCAAGTCCTCGCGGCTTCCCTTGCCCAAAAGCTTGGGGGCAAGCATTACGTTTTGAAGCACCGTATATTGTGGAAAAAGATTGAAGGATTGGAACACAAGGCCAAAGTGCAAGCGTTTTTCGCGCAGCTGCGCGTCCTTGATCTTTTTTTGCTTAAATTCTTCTCCGTCAAAGAGTTTTTCACCGGCAACGGAAATGGTTCCCTCGTTGGCAAGCTCCAAAAAATTCAAGCAGCGGAGCAGCGTGGTTTTTCCGCTTCCCGAAGAGCCGATAATGGTCAAAATCTCACCACGTCCCAACGAAAAGTCTACACCCTTGAGGACTTTTACGTTTCCAAAACTCTTGTAAAGGCCGCATACTTCCAAGTATTTTTTATCTTCCATACGCGCCTCCTTAGGTTACTTCGTAGTAGCAAATCTTCTTTTCCAGCAAGTGGAACAGAAGTGTCAAAATGCCGCTGAAGGCAAGGTAGAAGGCACCTGCGTAGAACAGCGGCGACAGCACCGCATATTTGTTGATCTTTTCGTATGCCTCCAAAATAATTTCGGTAATGCTGAGCGCTCTTGCAAGAGCGGTATCCTTAACGAGCGTAATGACCTCATTGCTCATAGGTGCCATGATCTTGCGAATGACCTGCATGAGCACAACGTGGAAGAAAATTTGCCACTTTGTCATGCCCAGCACCTGCCCTGCCTCGCGTTGACCCTTGGGAATATTCTTAATTCCGCCCTCAAAAATGACGGCAAAATAGCAAGCATAGTTGACTGCAAAAGCAAACAAAACAAAAATGAATTGCAGGTCTGCCATTTTATCCAGGTTCAGCATTGCCGCAAAATCCTTATTCGGGATTTTGAGAAGAACTGACGGGATAAAGGTGACGATAACACATTGCAACAAAAGCGGCGTTCCGCGAACGACCCAAATAATGCCCTTCATCAACCAAGAAAGGGGTTTAAACTTGGACATAGAGCAAAAACAGAACAAAAGTCCAAGCGGAATTGCAATAACCAAAGTAAGCGCAAAGAGCTTCAGCGTCATGCCGAAGCCCATGCACAGGTCATATAAAACTGACCAAAAATTCATAAAATCAAGTGTCCTTCTTTAAGTATTTGAGTCCAAATTATTCAACGGGCTTTACAAGCTCTTCACCTGCGGAGCCTTTTTCTGCAATGATGATAGCATCAGCGGTCTTTTGGAAGAATTCTTCCTTGTTTGCACCGTAATTAGCGGCATCTGCCTTCTTTACGATTGCAACTTGCTTGTTTGCAAGGTAAGGAACAGAGATTTCCATAGCTGCAAGACGCTCATCGGTAATGGTCATACCGTTCCAAACGAGGTCGATGGAGCCGTTTGCAAGCAGAGTTTCCTTTTCATCCCAGTCGATTACGATGAATTCAACTTCGATCTCTGCGGAATAAGTGGTGTTGAGATATGCAACAACTGCCTTTGCAAGGTCAATGTCAAAGCCGATCAATTCTGCATCTGCACCGTCACCGTCTTTGTATGCGATGGGAGCGAAGAGAGTGTAACCAACGATCAGCTTCTTTGCTGCAACAACGTTGTTCCAAGATTCGTCGGTAGCGTTTGCATTGGGATTTGCGGTGGTAGCGGTTACAAGAGTTTCGGTTGCAAGACCGTACTCGGTTGCAACGTTCTTATAGTCGGTATCAGCGAGAGCAATCATAGCCTCGTTGATTTTGCCGATGAGAGCAGCATTGCCCTTCTTTGCGGCGATACCGTATTGCTCTTCTGCAAGAATAACGCCGGGAAGAATTTGATAGTCCTTGAAGGTGTCAACACCGTTCATATAGTAGCCTGCCATAACAGAGTCAATAACGGCGATGTCAGCATCACCCTTAACAAGACCGTTCAGCGCATCCAGCTGAGAACCGACAGAAAGCAATTCTTTACCAAAGTTCAAGCCGTTTTCTTCAGGTTGTTGGCAAGAAGCGAAAACTGCAACGCAGCCAAGCATCATAATAAGTGCGAGAGTGAGAGAGATAATTTTTTTCATGAGAAAGTCTCCTTTTGGGTATTTTTTGCGCTGAACTTTAGCGCTTTATCATTTTACCACGCTAAAGTGTAATTGTCAAGGTTTTTTTGAAAATTTCTTTGATTTTTTTGCAAAAAAACAAAAAGTTCTCCCAAGCTCCGCCCTTCCCAACCTTTTTTATTTTCACGCGTACGTGTGAGAACCAAAAAAAGAAAATGCCACCGAGCTTACCCGATGGCATTTTTGAATGCTTAAAAGTATTTTTTGAGATATTTGCCGGTGTGAGAAGCCTCAACTGCGGCAACCTCTTCGGGGGTTCCCGTGGCAATGACCGTTCCGCCTCCGTCTCCCCCTTCGGGGCCGAGGTCAATGATGTGGTCGGCGCACTTGATAACGTCGAGGTTGTGTTCAATGACGATAACCGTGTTGCCCGCATCGCAAAGACGTTGCAAAACCTCAAGGAGCTTGGCAACGTCTGCCGTGTGCAGACCCGTGGTGGGTTCATCGAGAATATAAACGGTTCTGCCCGTTGCTCGCTTGGAAAGCTCGGTTGAAAGCTTAACTCGCTGCGCTTCTCCACCCGAAATGGTGGTTGCGGGTTGTCCGATCTTAATGTATCCAAGACCGACGTCATAAAGCGTTTGGAGCTTGCGGCTGATGGATGGAATACCGTCAAAGAAGCGCACACCCTCCTCTACCGTCATGTCGAGGATCTCGAAAATATTCTTGCCCTTGTATTGAACTTCAAGGGTGTCGCGGTTGTAGCGCTTGCCTTTACATACGTCACAAGTGACGTAAACGTCGGGCAGGAAGTGCATTTCAATCTTTTTAACACCGTCGCCCTCGCAGGCTTCGCATCTGCCTCCCTTAACGTTAAAGGAGAAGCGGCCGGGGCCGTATCCGCGCGCCTTTGCATCCTTGGTTTGAGCAAAAAGAGAGCGAATATCGGTGAAAAGTCCCGTGTAGGTTGCAGGGTTGGAGCTCGGCATACGTCCAATGGGACTTTGGTCAATGCAAATGACTTTATCGAGATGTTCAAGTCCCGTGACTTCGTCATGCCTACCGGGATAGGTGATGGCGCGGTTGAGCTTGTCGGCAAGAACGGGATGCAAAATGCCGTTGATAAGCGAGGACTTACCCGAGCCGGAAACACCGGTTACACAAACGAATTTGCCCAGCGGAATGTCTACGTCAATGTTTTTGAGGTTGTTGTGGCGTGCACCTCTGATTTTGAGGAATTCGCCATTGCCCTCGCGGCGGTATTTGGGGATTTCGATGGTCTTTTTACCCGATAAATAAGCACCTGTGATGGATTTTTCATCCTTCATGATCTCCTCGGGCGTACCGGCGGCAACCACTTGGCCGCCGTGAATTCCTGCACCGGGACCGATATCGAGAATGTAATCGGCACTCTCCATGGTCTCCTCGTCATGCTCTACCACAATAACGGTATTGCCGAGATCGCGCAAGCGTTTGAGGGTGGCGATGAGCTTGGAATTATCGCGCTGATGCAGGCCGATGCTAGGCTCGTCGAGAATGTAAAGCACCCCTACAAGTGCCGATCCGATTTGTGTTGCAAGACGAATGCGTTGTGCCTCACCGCCCGAGAGGGTTCCCGCTTTGCGGGAAAGCGTGAGATAATTGAGACCTACGCTGACCAAAAAGCCAAGACGGGAGCGAATTTCTTTGAGGATTTCGCTTGCAATTTGTGCTTCGGTTTCGGTCAACTCAAGCGCGTTGACAAACTCGAGCGCATCTACAATCGAAAGCGTGCAAAGCTCGTGGATATTCTTGCCGCCAACCGTAACGGAAAGCGACGTGGGAGAAAGGCGCTGACCGTGACATTCGGGACAAGGCGCTTCCTCAATGAATTGCGCATAATATTCGTTGCCGTACATTTTCATACGGTTTTCGATCATGGG
Organism: Clostridia bacterium; assembly: GCA_017631775.1. Next base: position 5,661 of record JAGBSQ010000071.1, read on the forward strand.
AACAATGCCGTCAAACTTGACGAGCTGATGGTGATCTTCCTTGCCAAACCAACGGTGAACCTCGTATTTTTCGTCACCCGTACCGTACAAAAGCTTTTGGTATTGATC
>JAGBSQ010000072.1 GCA_017631775.1 Clostridia bacterium
ACCGCCAAGACGGGACATTTCAACACCGTGACCCGTCAGACGAGGCGCGGTGTATTTGAGCTGTGCCAATTCGACCTGCAATTTACCCTCGCGGCTAACCGCGTGGAGCGCAAAAATATCAAGGATAAGCATCGAGCGGTCGATAACGCGCACGTTCTCTCCAAGTTCTTCTTCGAGATTGCGAATTTGAGAGGGCGCGAGCTCTTCGTCAAAAATAACGAGTTCTACCTCGTTATCCTCGCAGAGCGATGCAATCTCGGCAACCTTACCCGAACCAATGAGGGTGCGGGGATTGGGCTTATCCATATTTTGAACGACCTTTGCAAAGCAAACACCGCCTGCCGTGTCGAGCAGACGTTCAAGCTCGCAAAGACTTTTTTCGAGTTCATCCGCCTCGCGTTGATTGGTGCAAACACCGACCAAAATCGCGCGACTTGCTTGGTATTCCATAAAAAACGACCTCCAATAGAAAGAAAAATGGGCAAGCTGACACGCAGCCTGCCCTTTTTGTACAGAACCGACCCTTGCAGATTACTTCTGGAAAGCAGCGATTCTCTTCTTGAACTTATCCACACGTCCGCCGGCGTCAACAAACTTTTGCTTACCGGTGAAGAAAGGATGGCACTTGGAGCAAATTTCAACTTTGATCTCGCCGCCCTTGGTGGACTTGGACTCTACGGTTTCGCCGCATGCACATCTAATGATGCATGTTTCGTACTTAGGATGGATTCCCTCTTTCATTGTTCAATACCTCATTTCATAATTTTGATGTTCTTTGACATCATTTCGCCTTTGGGCGACATACGGACATATTATAGCACAATCAAACAAGAATTGCAAGGGGTTTTGCAAAAAAACTTTTCTTTTTTTATATAATTTGCGCGTTTTTTTGAGATTTATGCAGGGGATGAGGAAGAATGAGCGAAAGATCGCCCGTTATTATTTCTTATTACAAACCATTACGATTTGGACATGCTTGCGGCATACTCATAAGATATCTCGTTTTTGAGAGCGCATCCCTTGTCGATAAAGTCGGCACTTTCTCGCAAAAGATCCGCAGTCAAGGTTTCGCGCAAATTGGTGGTAACGCCTGCCTGATGCGGTGTGATCAAGACGTTATCCAACTTGAGGAGAGGATCGTTCGGGTCAATCGGCTCTTGCTCCAAAACGTCAAGCGCTGCGCGAAATTCACCGTTGGCAAGACGCGCGGTAAGCGCTTTTTGATCAATGATGCCGCCTCTTGCTGTGTTGACGAGAAGTGCATCGCGTTTAATCATGGAAAGCAAGCGGTCATCTATCATATGATGGGTAGCGGAATTGTAAGCAAGATGCAGACTGATGATGTCGCAGGTGGAAAACAGTTCTTGCAAAGAACATTGCTCCAAGCCGTATTTTTCTTTTTCGTTGGTGGGAATTTCCTTGATATCGAACACCTTGATTTTAACGTGAAAATTAGAGAGCATTTTGGCAACGTATCTTCCAACCCCTCCGTACCCTACAATTCCAACCGTCTTGTAAATCAATCCGTCGGTAAAATCATTCCCCTTCCAAATGCCTTTTTCTTTTAAACGGTTGCTGTAAAAAGGTATTTTTCTTTGGGCGGATAGAATATACGCAATCGCGCCCTCGGCAGTAGACTCGGCGTAATAATCAAAACCACTGATAACCTTAATTCCGCGTTTCCACATAGCGTCACTTACAAACGGAATAACAGTAGAACCAAGATGTGTCATCAGTTTCAGCTTTGGAGCGCATTCGAGAACCTCTGCGCTAAGAGCCGGAGAACCCCACAAGCTGATGTAAACATCGCAATCTCCAATGCGTTTTTTCAGTTCCTGCTCGGTCATACGCTCATATCCATTGTGCCAAACAATTTCTCCAAGACTTTCAGCAAGGCGGATGTTTTCCGGTGTAAAAAAGGTATCAAAAATAGGGCCTTTTGGAATAGAAACCAATGCTTTCATAACTGCTCCTGCTTGCGTTAGATTTTTAAAAATTCGCTTTTTATAGATATTATCGTTTTTTTAGTACAAGCCTTCCTTGAGGAAGCGAAAGCCTTGCAAAACGCTCATCTGCCGTAACCTCAAAGGAAACGGATTTTTCACCAACACTTGCTTCCCATCTGCCATGGGAGAGGCCGGAAATCATATACGTATCAGAGGAACTTACGTCAACCGAAATCTCAGCAGGACAGTTTTTGAAGTCTCTGACGAAGAGAATTGCATAACCCAAAATCTCCGCACCAAGCACGTCCTTCGTCTTTATCTCGGTTATCTTGGGTGAATCCTCGTCACCGATATCTTTAACGTACATAAGTGAAAGTACGTCATCACGAAGGTTTCCAAGCTCGGGACAAACTTCAACTCTGCCCCAAATGGCCGCATCTATGCCGCCCGCAAAAGAGTTGTCATCCTCACCGTAATAGGCAAGGTCTAACGGACTGTCCGAAATATAATTTGCAATAAGATATGCGTTCTCGTTCCTTGTTGTGACGGTGTTACCATTGATCACGGGACCGGGGAGTGTGTGAAGAAGAATAACCTTTTTGCCGCTCTCGCCCTTTGCCTCTATGGCGTCGAAGGTAGCAAAAATGAGAGGGTTCTTTTTTGAATTTGGAAATACCGCAAGCATTCTGCGAGAAAGATACTCCACCTCGGTCACCTTATTGTAGGCGTGGGAGATGTCGCTCGCGATATAGGCGTATTCGGTTTTTCCATCCTTAATCGCATAAGACGCGCCCTCGGGCTCTGCCATTTTGAAGTCATCGTCGGTTATCCATTGATCAAATTCAACAGGGGTAACGCTTCTGCGCTGTCCACCCGTATACCACGCACTGCTCTTGGCAGCAATCTCCGGGTATTGGATAAGAACACCGTTATGCGCTATTGTTGCTTGTTGATTTTTATGCGCTACCGTACCGTATATTTTGTATTCTCCGGAGTCTATCGAGAGCTTGCCCTTGTAGAAAATTTGAAAACTTCCCGCATCGCCGTGGTCGTGGTTAGCTGTCCAGCGGTTTGCCGCCTTCATATACACTACGGGAGCATCGGGGTCATCCCACTTCGATCTTGCAATCATCTTAAATTCGGGTGCCTCGTTGTAGCATACGGGGGGAACGCTCTCATGACGGTCTGCCGCAGGCTTTATGCCATCGGAGAGTATAATCATAATTTCGGCAGGCGTTAGGCTTGCGGTGCCGAAATAGCGGTTTCTGTAATCGGGTCTGTGGTATTTTACTTCGGCTCTGAGCACAGGATCCTTGTATATAGAAGATATCCAAAGCGCACAATTGGTCTGTGCGCTTGCAGCCTTTGCAAATCCGGTGTGAACTCCATCACCATCTGAAAAATAGCTACCGTCGGGGAGTTCAAAGGAGTAGAGCGAGCGAGGAATTCTTTGTATTTCGTGCGTGTAGGGATTTTCGCCAAAGAGAATGGTACTGAGAAATGCTGCATAGCAATCAAACTGTATTCTATATGGCCCGTATATGGCGTTGCCCTGAGGAGCTGCACCACTCTTAAAAAAGCAATTGCGGAACGGAAGAAACGTATTGAATATTCTGCCTGCAATATATTTCCACCAATCGGGGTGCTCATCGTAAAAGGCGATAGCCGCAGAGTAAAAATCGCGAAGTATCTGCGCCTCTGCACCGTGACCGACGATGGAAGATTGCTCCTTTGGAGGAAAACCGGTTTCCATTTTGGATATGCCGGAATAGTTTCTAAAGGGACTGTCACCCTCTCTGCCCATATCAAATCCCGCAGTCATGCCGCTCGTACCCACAGCAGTATAGTTGATGGTTCCCGCAAAAAGGCGGTACTTTTCATCCTCTGTTAAAAGATCGTAGCACCAATCGTATACCTTCGCCGCAGTAAACATTACCTGGCCGTATTCACGACACATCTCACAATAAATAAAGCGAATGTTTAGGGTGAGAAGATAGTTTTGCATAGCGTCTATTGCTTGGTAGCCGAGTTCTTTATCGCCCCAAACGGCATAGGCGAAAGCCTTTGATTCTATCGAAATAAGACCGCGCGCGTCAAAATTATGAATGCCACGTCTACCGTTCGGCGCCCCGGGAATTCCTTGTGCAAAAGGGATTCCGAGTACCCCATCAAAAGGATCGTTAATAAATTCGTCAAGATCTTGGCGCACAGCCTTATAGTCGCAGTCGTCAAGCGCGCGTCTAATGTCGGGGATCATGTCCTTTGTAAAAAAGAGACGCGGATGCTCGCCGGCTTTGGGAAAGTCGGGAGCCTTTCCAAAATCGGACTCACCTATGGGAATTATAGGACCAAAATCAAAATTGTTAAAGGCCTTTCTCATAGTAACTTCTCCTTGTTTTTGTTTTACTTACCGAATTATCATTAGAATATCATCAAAATATAACAAACTTTGCGCGTTTTTTATGAACATTTTGTAAATTAGAAATGAGCAATTAAAACAGTCTCGCCGCCATTGTTTGTCCGCTATTTATCATTTTCATCTTGACAACCACCGCAAAAAATAGTATAATAAACACAACGCTATGTAAGGAGATTTTTGCCCGATGGAACGCATTTTTGACACACACGCTCACTATTTTGACAAGAAATTTGAGTCGGTTGAAGGCGGTGCCAATGCCCTGCTTTGTGACCTTTTTGAAAACCAAAATATTGCCGCAATCGTCAACGTTGGCACCAATCTCCAAAATGCGCACGCGGTCATCGAACAAGCTTCACGCTATGCAAAAATGTACGCCGCCGTTGGCATTCATCCCGAAGATTGCCACTTTATCACCGAGCCCGAAGCAGCACTCTCGGAGCTTTCTTCCCTGCTTGCAGATAAAGAAAAAAGAAAAGAAAGCAAAATTGTCGCCCTCGGTGAGATCGGCCTTGACTACCATTGGCAATCCTACGACAACGGCAGAATCCCGATGAACAAGGAGCTGCAATCTTTCTTTTTCAATGAGCAAATGAAGCTTGCCGAAAAGCTTGACATGCCTGTCATCATCCACGACCGCGAAGCACACGGTGATTGCTTTGAGACCATCCTGCGCTACCCCAACGTCAAGGGCGTTTTTCACAGTTACAGCGGTTCTGCCGAAATGGCGCGCGAGCTGACAAAACGCGGCTGGTATATCTCCTTTTCGGGTACCCTCACATTCACCAATGCCGCACGCGTAAGAGAGGCCGCAAGTGGTGTTCCGCGCGACAAGCTCTTGATCGAAACCGATGCTCCCTACCTCGCTCCACACCCCAATCGCGGCAAGCTCAACCACTCGGGTTACCTCCCCCTTCTCCTCTCGGTATTGGCACAAATTTGGAATTGCTCGCCCACAGATGCTGCCGAACAAACTTATCAAAATGCGCTTGCATTTTTCAACCTGCCCTGATGTGTGCATAATGCACAAAAATCAGGGCTTGTTTTTTACGTTTACTCGGTAAAAAAGTTGAGAAATCCACTTGAAAAAAATTAGCGAATATAGTATAATAGAAGAGAACCCGGCCACTTTGGAGCCGGAGAACACACGAAAGGTATTACAAAAACAGGTATTTTACCATGGCTAAGATTGAAACAAAGAACATTCGTAACATCGCATTGCTGGGTCACGGCGGCTCCGGAAAGACCACCCTGGCTG
>JAGBSQ010000073.1 GCA_017631775.1 Clostridia bacterium
GATTTCTAAAAAAAGTTGTTAAAAAGCAATATGGACCGGCGTCCTCGACGGTCCAAAAAAACAACTGATTTCTGCACACAAAGGCGGGCGCCCATTTTTCTGCAATATCCCTAAAAATTCTATTTTGCAAAAATCCTCTTTCTGTAAAATTGCCAAACAATTTTCTATTGACAAAAACCGCGGTTTGTGATAAAATTACACTATAATTTTGAATTTCTCATTTATGGGAGGAAATGGTTATGAATTTGCCTAACAAACGCCCCGAAAATATGGAGCGCATCACCACAAAAGCATTGGCAGAAGCCTTTATTGACGAACAGGTACGCGAAATTCGCGCACAGGTAGGCGATAAAAAGGTTCTTTTGGCGCTTTCCGGTGGAGTTGACTCCTCTGTTGTTGCGGCTCTTCTCATCAAGGCGATCGGCCGTCAACTTGTTTGTGTACACGTTAACCACGGTCTTATGCGCAAGGGCGAGAGCGAGCAAGTTATTCAAGTTTTTGGCAAAGAGCTTGACGCCAATTTGATCTACGTAGATGCTACCGACCGTTTTCTTGACCTTCTTGCAGGTGTCTCCGAACCCGAAAAGAAGAGAAAGATCATTGGCGGCGAATTCATTAAGGTGTTTGACGAGGAGGCTTCCAAACTCGAGGGCATTTCTTTCCTCGCGCAGGGAACCATCTATCCCGATATTCTCGAGTCCGACGGCGTTAAGGCGCACCACAACGTAGGCGGCCTTCCCGAAGATATGGAATTTGAACTCGTTGAGCCCGTTCGTCTGCTTTACAAGGATGAAGTTCGCGTAGTAGGCGATGCATTGGGACTTCCTCACGCAATGGTTTACCGTCAACCGTTCCCCGGTCCCGGACTTGGCGTTCGTTGCCTTGGCGCAATTACGCGCGACCGTCTGCACGCTCTCCGCGAAGCAGATGCCATTTTGCGCGAAGAGTTTGACAAAAACGGACTTGCAGGCAAGGTTTGGCAATATTTTATTGCAGTACCCGATTTCAAGAGTGTTGGCGTACGCGACGGCAAGAGATACGAGGGCTGGCCCGCCATCATTCGTGCGGTCAACACCACCGATGCTATGAGCGCAACCATCGAAGAAATTCCATATGCGCTCCTGCACCACATCACAAACCGCATCACCACCGAGGTAGAGGGCATCAACCGTGTTTTGCTTGACCTGACCCCGAAGCCGGTTGGCACCATCGAGTGGGAATAATTTTAAAGGAGTATCAACCATGGAAAAAAGGCTGTATAAATCGAACAAGGATAAAAAGATCGACGGCGTTTGTGCCGGTATTGCAGAATACTTTAACATCGATCCTACTCTCGTACGCTTGGGCGCTGTTTTGCTGACCTGCATTGCAGGTGGCGGTCTGCTGGCTTACATTATTTGCGCCCTTGTTATTCCGCGCGACCCCAACTAAAAACAAATGATAAAAGAGATCCCCGTGTCACAGGACACGGGGATCGTTTTTTTTCTTTTTGAATTACTTTTTGCTAAAAGTAATGGTTGCATAGTCATCGGTGAGGGCATCGATCCGGAAGGTATAACCCAGCTCGTCGCCATAGTCATCGGTAACAGAGGGGAGGGTATCTCCTACAACGTAGGTGTAGGTGTCTTCTGCCGAACGAACGTATTCTATCAAATTTTCGGTCGATCCTTCCTGTCCGTTGTTGTCATTGTAAATAAAGTAGTAGATTTCACCGTTTACGTCTTGTGCAAAAAAAGCGGCGTTGACGTGGTAAACCACAATTCCGCTACGTGCAAAAAATCCGCCCTTACCGGTATTAAGTCCAGCATCCTTGTAATAAATTATTACATAATACTCTTGGTAAGCGCCAAGGGCATTGCTCCAGTTGTTTGCCAAAATAACGGTTTCACCGTTTTTATCAAATGCACCAAGGTTTATCGTAACGCTTGTTGAGGTTACGATTAACTTGGAGGAGGTTATCCAACCGTAGTTGAATTTTGTATAAGGATTGTGGTCGCCCATCATGCTATCCATCATATCTAATCCGCTCATGGGATGATTTTGATGGGAAGTATCGTAGTAATCCTCGGCACCGAGAATGTGGCTGAATTCGTGAATAAAAGCATGCGTGTTGAGAGGATTAGAATTGTTATAATTGGTGTTTCCTTCTTCATCGTATCCTTCAAACATAAAGTCATACGCGATCCAAACGTAATCGTTTGCGCTAACGCCATCGTATTCGTAGTAGTTTTCCTTTGCGTCGGTGTAAATGTTCCAATATCTGTACGCCCAATGGAAGTCATCGTCACCAATCTCAAGTGTGTTTACCATTACCACGGCATCAATAATGCCATTGCTGTCGCTATCAAAGTCAGAAAGATCCATAACGGTTGCAAGGTAGGCAAGCGCTTCGTCAAGAATGAGCTGGTCGCCAATGGGAACGTTTTGACCGTAATAATTGTAGGTTGCTTCTTCGTAGTAGTCGCTATCGTTTTTGGGGCGGAACCAGCTATCGAGCACCGTTATATCAAGATTGAGCTGTTCGTAGCTGGAAACAAGGAAGTAATCGTGAACCGAATAATAGGGAAGCTCAACACCGTTAAAAATTCTTTCAATATTGGCAATTGTGTAGCCTTTGCTTGCGGCAGTAATGTCGGAGAATTCAACGGGAATAACAAGCACTGCAGGGCTACCGGTAGTAGGGCAGCCATCTATGTAATATCCTTGGTCGGTAACGTTTTGAATGTACTCGCTTTGGGTAAAGTCAAGGTCATAAACGCCGTCGCTGTCTTGAGGGAGGCCGTTGCCTTCGTTGGTGATAAATTCGTATTCGTTATCAGTATCGGTGTCGGTGTCGGTGTCGGTGTCACCCCAATCGTTGCCGTCCTTGCCCTCATCAAGGGTATAAACATAAATATCAACAATGTAATTGCCTTCATCATCGGCATAGCGGCTCAAGTCGACATAAACGTCACCCATGGAGTAATAGTACCACGTGTCGCCGTATTCGTCTATATCACTTCCGTCATAGGAATAAGAGGAAAAGAGAGAACGGTATGTCGAAAATTCGCTTGCTGTGTTGCCGTAGGTGTAAAAATTTAAGCCGGTTTCGTTTTCGAGCGTATATTCTTCAACGTGATATTCATTGTTGGAAAGGAAGGGGATTACAAAGCCGAAGTAGTCGTTAAAGAGTTCTTTTTCGCTGCCTGTAAATGAGGTGTAAAGGCGGTTGGATGTGTCACCTTGATTGTCGTCCTGGTTGCCGCTGGCAGGGTCAACCTTTACAACGAATACGTAAATGCTGGAGTTATAGGTTGCCATTTCGATGGTGCCGTCATAGTTTTTGATATAGCCGTATGCGGTGATGGTGTCTCCAACTTCAAAACCTGTAATGCCTTCTCCCATATTGATGGTGTAAATGAGCATTTCGGTTACACCGTCGGTAAAGTAAACGTTTTTATAATAGTTGCCGGTTTGACCGATTTTGGTTACTTTTCCCTTGATGTAAAAAGGCTCGGCAGAGCTTTCGTTATTTGCCAGATTTGCACATACGGTGTGCGCATAAGTGGTAGAAACAGGAGAGTTCAGCGTGCCGTAATTGATCTCGGAGGTGTCGGGATCGGTCTCGCCATCGCCTTCGTTGCCGCTATTGTTGCCGGCAACTGTGTAAACGTAAATATCAACAACGTAAACGCCGTGATCATCGACGTAACGGCTCATGTCGATATAGACGTCACCCTTTGAATAGAAGTACCATGTGTCGCCGTAATCATCTATATCGCTTCCTTCACTTGTATAAGCGGAGAAGAGGGAGCGGTATGCATCAAATTCAGCTTGTGTATTTTCATAGGTGTAGAAGTTTATGCCAATCTCGTCTTCAAATTCGTACTCCTCAACGAAGTATTTGTTGTTGGAAATGAAGGGAATAACAAAGCCGAAATAATCAGCAAAAAGTGCTTTTTCTTCAGATGTGAAATCGGTGAAAAGGAATGTGGGATCTTCGGGGGGTGCGTTTTGTTTTATTATGGTGCGACCAACCATTTCGATGGTGCCTTGGTAGTTCATGATGTGCCCACTCACCAAAATGGTTTCTCCAACCTGTAAGTCAGAAAAGTCTACGTAAACGGGGAAGTAGATGCGAAGTTCTGTTCTGCCGTCGGTAAAATACGCGTTTCTGGTCGCCTCAACAACTTTAGTTACTGTTCCTATAACGTAAAATCCATTTGCGGAGATTTCATCAAGCGTATAATTTGCGCACACGCTGTATGCATAAGTAACGGATACGGGATCGAAAACAGTACCGTAGTTGATCTCGACTTCGGGAATGGTAGTGCCGGCATCGGGCTTTGTTTCCTCGGGTTCTTTTTTTGGATCCTCGGCTTCGGGCGTTGATGTTTCTGTTTCGTTTGAGGCGGTAGTGCCATACCCTTTGTCAACGGTGTCAACAATCAGCTTTTCGATTTTTGCAATGTATTCTTGAAGCTCGCAAGAAGTCAGCAGGGTCAGCATCAAGAACAAGGATAAAAGCAAACAGATTATTTTCTTCATACAAACGCTATCCTCCATCTGTTTTGGTATTTACCATTGTAGCACTTCACAAAAAAGAAATCAAGGCATTTTTATATTTTTTATGTCTCTTTTTGCAAATAATCAGCGGTTTTTCATTTTTTGCAAAATTTTCCCACGCCTATTGCGTTTCTTTTGGATTTGTGATATAATAGCGATATGCCGTTGAGCGAGGCGTGCAAAACTCGTTTTTTTGATGCACGTTATTGAAAAAACGCTCAAATTGAAGGAACGAAAGTGATAAAAATGACTCACCAAATGAATCTGAATGCTGCTCCGTTTGAAATGATCGAGCAGGGAATCAAAACAATCGAACTCCGCTTGTGGGATGAAAAACGCAGCCTGATAAAGGCGGGCGACGAAATCGTGTTTGTGCAGACCGAAGATCCTGCCCGCACCTTGCGCGCTCGTGTGCTGGCGCTGCACCGTTTTTCCTCTTTTGAGGAGCTTTACCGCGGCCTGTCGCTCACTAAATGCGGCTACACCGACGAGGACGTTGCCACCGCAGACCCCTCGGGTATGGACTTTTATTACAGCAAAGAAAAGCAAGCGCAATATGGCGTTGTCGGCATTGTAATTCAACTCCTTCCTAAGATTTGTATTTTCGACCTTGACGGCACGGTTCTCGATACCGTTGGCAGCATTGCGCACTTTGGAAATCTCGCCCTCGAGCATCATGGAATCAAGGCGATCGACGAGAAGGAATACAACCGTTTTGCAGGGGACGGTGCTAAAAATCTCATTACCAGAATGCTGAATTACCACGCCTGCTACAGCGATGATCTGCATGCCTCGGTGTTCAAAATTTACAACGAAATGTACAATGCGGACGTCACCTGCAAAACCGTTATTTTTGACGGATTGAAGGAGGTCCTTGACCGCCTCAAACGCCTGGGATATCGCTTTGTCATTGTCTCCAACAAGCCGGATTTTGCCGCAAAGACCGTTGCAAATGCACTGTATGGAGAAGGATATTTTGAGCGTGTTGTCGGCCAAAAGGAGGGCAGTGCTCTCAAGCCAAATCCCGGTGAGGTCTTTGCCGTTATGCAGGCGCTCGGAGCCGATGCAGAGGATTGTGTTTACGTAGGCGACACCGACACCGATATGCTGACGGGCAAGAATGCAAATTTGTATACGATCGGTGTTCTTTGGGGCTTCCGCGACCGCGCAGAATTGGAGGCTTCCGGGGCAGATGCCGTTGTGGCAACCCCCGAGGAGCTGTTTTTGGAAATCACCAAGCAAATATAAAAAATCGGGTGACCGCAAGTCACCCTTTTTTTATGCCCTTTTAGGGCATGGGAATGTCCTCAGAGGCTTTTACAATGCAATTTTGCCGTAATTTTTTGGACAAAATGTTACCGAATTGCAACCAAAAAAAATCGGGGTGGAAAAAAGTGAATTTATATGCAAAAAAATACGAATATTACATGAAAAAAATGTAAAAAAGGGTTGCTTTTTTTTATTAATAATGTTATAATAGAATATCATGTGCAAATTGACATGATTTTAACGAACACTTTTTCCGGGAGAAAACGAAAATGCAAAACTTCAAGACCAAAACCGCAAAAATGAAGATGAACGTACTGAGAAGATTGGCTGCTTTCGCCATCCTCCTTGCAGTGCTTTTGCAGAGCTTTGCTTTGTCTGTTTCTGCACTCTTCACAAACATTGGTTCAATCCTTGGCAATGAGTCGAGCTCCGGCAATGGCTCCATTGTTAACGGATACGGCGGAATTGATGCTGATGAGATCATTTCGAGTCTTAAAAAAGACTTCCTCAACACCATCAATGAGAACCTGCTGATGCGAATTGACGAATACGAGCTTTCGGGCCCTGTACAAGTCATTTTGACATTCACCGAGAACTCTCTTATTGAGCGTTATAATGCAACTGTGGATAGCAACCTCATGACTTATGCTGAGTTTAGCGAAACCAGCGAAGCCAAGGCGTGGGCAGCACAGGTTACTGCTAACCAAAACGCAATTCTCAATTCACTCATCAAGGAGGGATTGATTTTTGACGTTAAGCATCAATATAACACAATTCTTGACGGTGCATACGTAAGCACCACCTATGAATTGATCGAAGAGCTGAGCAAGGCAGTAGGCGTTGGCAGAATTACCATTTCCAACTCCTATGAGGCTGCAGCTGCAGTTGAAAACCCTGTTAACGTTTATGATACGGGTATCTTTAACTCCAGCGATATCAGCTACACCGGTCAGGGCACCATTGTGGCTATTCTCGATACCGGTTGTGACTATGCACACAGCGCATTCACCACTCACCAAGTAATCGATCCTCTTTGGGATAGAGATAAGATCGCAGCTAAGCTTCCCGAACTCATGGCATACGGTTATCACACCAACGATGAGCTTGAGGCAAGAGAGGTTTACTACGGTAACATCACCCTTGGCAAAATTGCATTCGGTTATGACTATGCGGATAAGGATCCCGACGTTA
>JAGBSQ010000074.1 GCA_017631775.1 Clostridia bacterium
CATCAAGAACGTATCTGACGCTGATTTTGAAGCACTCTTGGGTCACCCCATCCCCGACGGCAAATGGAGCGGCGAGATCACCGAAAACGATGCGCTCTGTCAGCTCTATTATGCAAAGGGCGCGTTTGCACGCTTCCTCTACCGCACCTTGACCTCTATCAAAGAGAAGGCCGAAGCCAAGGGCGAGCCGAATTTGAACATTCTTTTCATTTACAACATGCCCATTCGTGCAATGGCAAAATTCTCTAACGGTATCGTATCCAAAAAGATGACCGAGGATATCCTCGTTATGGTCAACGGCCACTTCTGGCGCGGTCTTGGCAAACTTCTTGTCGACTTCTTTAAAAACCTTTCCGCCATTTCCAAGTTCAATAAATCTCTCAAAGCAGAATAAACCAATTTGGAAGGATGATTTTTTATGATCAGAATTGCAATCGTTGAAGATGACCTTACCTATTCCAATCAGCTGGAAGGGTATCTTCACAAATACGAAACTGAATACGGCGAGGCGTTTGAAATTACGACCTACACCGACGGCAACCTGATCGTAGGGGATTATCACTCGCAGTTCGATATTATCCTGATGGATATCGAAATGCAGTATATGGACGGCATGTCGGCGGCGGAGGCCATTCGCAGGGTCGATAAAGAGGTAGTCATCATTTTTATCACCTACACGCCGCAATATGCCATTCGTGGCTACGCGGTAGAGGCGCTTGATTACATTGTCAAGCCCATCTCCTATTTCGCGTTTTCGCAACGTCTTGCGCGCGCCATTATTCGCATGAAGAAGCGCGAGCAAAAAAGTGTTATCATATCGGTCAAGGGCGGCGTTATCCGCTTTCCGGTCAACTCTATTTATTACATCGAAAGCCAAGGGCATGATATCATTTATCACACCTCAAGCGGCGACTACGTTACCTCGGGTACGCTCAAGGATGCGGAGGAGGCACTCTCCAGCCTGCATTTCTTCCGTGGCAGCAAATGGTATCTGATCAACCTCTCGCAGGTAGAGGGACTTGAAGAGAGTGCCGCAAAGCTCAAGGGCGGTGCCTCGGTTGTTCTCAGCCGTGGGCGCAAAAAGGAGTTTATGGAGGCTTTGGCACAGTATTGGGATGAGGTGATGAAATGATCGGCAATGCGATACCGGATATTCCGAGACTGTACACAGCGCTTGCCGAGTGGCTCTCCTGCCTTGTCATCGTCCTCTCGCTCAAGCCTGCCATCAACCGCTACAAGGTGGCGCTCCTCTCGCTTTTGTATCTTGGCGTGCTCATCGCCTTTTTGGAGCTGACGGCAAACATTGTTCTTTGGCTGTGGTTGCCTTGCATGTTGGCGGCGTTTTTCCTCATGACGGGGTTTGTTTTCCTTTGCACAAAGGCAAACTATTACGAGAGCGTTTACTATGCCGTGCTGGCGTTTTCCACCGCCGAGTGTATTGCCTCGGTTGAGTGGCAAATCATCAATTATACCTACCGCGACGCGTCCGAAATTCCCCTTTGGGCAGAGGTGCTGGCGCTTGTTGCTATTTATGGCATTCTTGTGTTTATCGAGCACCAAATGTTCAATCGCCGCATCTCCATTGATACTTCCTTCCACATCGACCGCGGCGCGTGGTTTACCGCTATCTTTATTGCGGCAATCGTGTTTATGTTCAGCAATTTGCGCTTTGCTACCGACAATGCCGCCGCTGCGGGACAGTTCTCGCGCGAGATCGCAAGCGTGCGCACGCTTGTGGATATTGCAGGCGTGGCGGTGCTTTACGCGCACTACGTCTCCTGCCGCAACAACACCATGCGCGAGGAGCTCGAGGCGGTGCAAAACACGTTGCAGACCCAATATCAGCAATACAAGCAATCTCGCGAGAGCATTGACCTCATTAACATGAAGTACCATGACCTCAAGCACCAAATCGGGTATTTGCGAAGCGAGGAGGATGCCGGAAAGCGCAATGCATTCCTTGATAGACTTGAGGAGGACATTAAGAGCTTTGAGCTCCAAAACAAAACCGGCAATGCAGTTCTTGATACCATTCTCACGGGCAAAAGCCTTTACTGCTACAAGCATGGCATTACCATGACTTGCGTGGCAGACGGCAAGCTGCTCGATTTTATGGAGGCAATGGATATTTGCAGCATCTTTGGCAACGCGCTCGATAACGCCATCGAATCTGTGCTGCGCATCAAGGATAAAGAAAAGCGCCTCATTCACGTTACCGTGTCACAGCTGAACGATTTTGTAATGATGCGCATTGAAAACTACTACGAAGACGTGCTCAAAACCGACGGTGAAAACTACGTTACCACAAAGGACGACAAACGTTCTCACGGTTGGGGAATCAAGAGCATCAAATACACAGCCGACCGCTATGACGGAGCGGTCTACATCAACACAGACAACAACTGGTTCGATATTAAGATCGCCATTCCCAAAAGATCTTAACGAGGAGCCGCATCCTTTCAAGAAGGAGGGAGAAGACTATGAAATATGACTATTTGATCGTCGGTGCCGGACTGTTTGGCGCGACGTTTGCCCAAAAGGCAAGGGAGGCGGGCAAACGGGTGCTTGTCATCGACAAACGCGACCATGTTGGAGGAAATGTCTACACCGAGGACGTTGAAGGCATTCAGGTGCACAAATACGGCGCACACATCTTTCATACAAACGACCGTCGCGTGTGGGAGTACGTCAACCGTTTTGCCGAGTTCAACCGCTACACAAATTCGCCCATGGCAAATTATCACGGCGAGCTTTACTCCTTGCCCTTCAATATGCTCACGTTTAACAAGATGTGGGGCGTGATTACGCCCGACGAAGCCAAAGCAAAGATAGAAGAGCAAAGAGCGGCAAGCGGCATTTGCGAGCCTCAAAACCTTGAGGAGCAGGCCATCAGCTTGGTGGGCACCGATATTTATGAAAAGCTCATCAATGGCTACACAGAAAAGCAATGGGGCAGACCCTGCCGCGAGCTTCCCGCATTCATCATCAAGCGTTTGCCCGTCCGTTTTACCTATGATAACAACTACTTCAACGCGCTCTATCAAGGCATTCCCACAGAGGGGTATACCGCTATGGTAGAGAGAATGCTCGACGGAATTGAGGTTCGCCTTGGCGTAGATTTCTTCGAAGATCGCAACATGTATGAGGAAATGGCCGAAAAAATTGTTTATACCGGTGCGCTTGACGCTTATTTTGAATATTGCTACGGCCCCCTCAACTACCGCAGCATTCGTTTTGAAACCGAGGTTCTTGACACCGACAACTATCAGGGCAATGCGGTCATCAATTACACCGATGCCGAAACGCCCTACACGCGCATCATCGAGCACAAGCACTTTGTGTTTGGCACACAACCCAAAACCGTTATTTCCAAGGAGTTCAGCCAAGAGTGGACGCTCGGCATCGAACCCTACTATCCCATCAACGATGACACCAACAATGCGCTTTGCGAAAAATACAAGGCGTTGGCGCAGCAACAAGAAAGGGTCATTTTTGGCGGCCGACTTGGTCAGTACCGCTACTATGACATGGACGCGGTAATTCTCTCCGCACTGGAGGCCGCAGAAAGAGAGCTTGTATGAACCAAAAATTATTGACAGTAACAGTACCTTGCTATAACTCCGAGGCTTATATGCGCGGCTGTGTAGACAGCCTGCTTACGGGTGGCGAGAGAGTGGAAATCATCATCATCAATGACGGCTCCACCGACGCCACGGGTGCCATTGCCGACGAATACGCGGCAGCATACCCGAGCATCGTTAAGGTCGTTCACCAAGAGAACGGCGGACACGGTGAGGGCATTAACCAAGGCGCAAAGCACGCCACGGGTATTTATTTTAAGGTGGTTGACAGCGACGATAAGATGAGCGAGGATTTTCCCGCATTCCTCGATGCTCTTGAAGAGTGCGAAAAAGAAGGCGGCGTTGACCTTGCCGTCAGCAACTATTATTACGTTCACACCGACGGTGTTGGCGACCGCTCCATCAATTATGCGAGCGTTCTTCCCAAAAACCGCATTTTTGAATGGAAGGATACCAAGCGCTTCTTCCTGCATCAAATGCTCACCATTCACTCCTGCACCTTCCGCACCTCTCTTCTCAAGGAGTGGGACGAACCCCTGCCGCGCAAGATTTTTTATGAGGATAACCTCATGATTTGCAAAAACCTGCCGCGCGTCAAAAAGATGTATTATTTTCCCCATGACCTCTACCGCTATTGGATAGGCAGACCTGACCAATCGGTGCAAGAGGCGGCGGTCATTAAGAGATACACCCACCAGCTGCTTGTAAACGAAAAGAGCTTTGCGGCATGCGATCTTGATAGCATCAAGGAGCCCATGCTCAAAAAGTATTTAAAGCACGAGCTGTTCATGCTCTTTGGCATTGGCATCATGTTCACACGCTTGAACAAGAGCGACGAGGCAGATGCAAATTTGGAAGCTATGTGGGAAAATTGCAAAAAGCACAACAACAAGTGGGGCAGATACTTCCGCCACCGCACACCGCTTGCTTTTGTTTGCATCAAGGGCAAATTCGGCAGAGCGATTGCAATTTTCTTCTACCGTGTAGCAAATAAGATCGTAAGATTTAATTAAAAGGCGGGTGCAATTTGCGCACAACAAAAGCCTCCCCCTCAAGGGTAAGCCTTTTGGTTGGTCGCCGCTTTGTATTAAAAAACAGCGCACACACGAAAACCGTGTGTGCGCTGTTTTTTATTTTGTTTTTTATTCGGCCTCTTCGGGGGTGTTGGGTTGTTCTTCTACAACTTCTTCCGCACCGCCGTCAACAACCAAAAGGATGTTTTTGCGGTTGCGAATTCTTCTTGCAAGAACAATTCCCATCCAACAAAGTCCCGCAACGGCGAGAACGTCCCAACCAATGAGGATGAGCTTGTAGTATGCAAATCCTTTAACGTATTCAACGCCATGAACAAAGCCGTTCATGCCGGCGGAGTTGACTACTGTGTAAAGAATATGGTGTGCAGCCTCGCGGCCGAGCTCTTGGTATTCGGGGTATTTGGAAATATCAAATCCAAACAGAGCATCCATGCCAACGGTTTTGAGCTTGGCGTCGCCGCCGCCGCCCAGGGTTTGCAGAGTGCCCATGTAAGAGCCCTTGCCGGCACCTACCTCGTAGTCGGTGAGAACAAAGCCTACAAAGCCCCATTCGCCGCGCAAAACGTCGGTAATGAGGTCATAGTGACCGCCTGCCCATGTTGCTCCAATACGGTTAAAAGAGGTCATTACTGCGGTTGCCGCGGGAACGGTGGTCGTCTTCCAGGTGTAGCCGGTAATCTTGCCGTTGCCGTTCTTAATGGGCTCGTTGTAACCGATTTCTACCGTGTTGCCTACAATGGTCATTTCAAAGGGCTTGAGGTAGATCTCGCGAATGGTCTGCTCATCTGCAAAGGTTGCAATGCCGCGCTCATCGCGGTGGGTTTCTTGGTCGTTCAAAGCAAAGTGCTTGATAAAGGCGTACATACCCTTTTGCGCCGCACCGTTGACCTCGGCCTTGCCGAGAACGCCGGAGAGGAAGGCATCTTCGGAGTAGTATTCAAAGTTTCTGCCTGCAAAGGGTGTGCGGTGAATGTTCATGCCGGGGCCGTACCAGCCGCAGGTGCCGGAGTAAAGACCGTCCTCGGCAATGCCGCGACCCATATCCTCGGCAAGCTGAACGTTCCAAGCGCAAGCCAACATATATTGGGTAGGCCATGTCATTGCTTGCAGACCCTCGCCAATGGGCATAGAGCCGTGTGCAATGATGTCATTGAGACCTGCAGGGCCGTCAAGGTCGGTAACCTTGGGTTTGTTGATGGATTTCATCTCGGGGGAGCAATAACCGCACTCGTCAATCAGCTTGGAGAGCTCTGCGAGTGTGATTTGGTCAAGCAGCTCATCCCAAAGCGGATCGTCATAGGGGAGTCCGCGTAAATCAATCAGGTCGATGTCGCCCTTCTTGCCAAAGACGATTTCTTTTACTTCCTTGCCAAGGTAGGGGTTCAGGGGATTTTCGGATTCGAGGATATCCTTAATAAAAGCGGAAACAGCCTTTTGGAATTGCTTGCCGCCAACCTCTGCACGGCTTGCTACGTCAGAGGCATCGCCATAGCGCAAGCCGTTGTTTTCCATAACGCTCCAATCGCTTCTGGAAAGATAAACGGCATCCGCAAGAGTTGCGTTGGGGAATTGGTTCTCAATGGTCTGCAGGCCCTCTGCCGCTACCGAGTAGGTGGTGTAGTCGGCGGTTGCTTGGTTGTAACGGCCAACCATTCCCTCGCCTGCAGGGGAGGTGGAAGCATCTTGCTTGCTGTTGATCAAAAGCGAAGCGTCAACGCCTTTTTCCAAAAGGATGAGGTTGATTGCCTCGTGCGCGTTGCTTGCGGCAGTGATGTAGTAGTCGCCTGCATCAAGAACGTAGCCGCCCTTGCCACCGTTGGCACTTACGTCATAGCTTGTCAAATCCTTGAGGTTGACAAGAACGTTAACTGTTTCGGAGGCGCCGGGGGCGAGGTTTGCGGTCTTTGCAAATCCAACGAGAACAACCGAGGACTTCTCAACACCGCCAAGGGTGTAGGGCGCTTGCGCGTAAATTTGCACAACGTCCATGCCGTTTCTTTGTCCTACGTTCTTTACGGTTACGGTAACGGTGATGTTGCCGCTCTCATCGGGGGCGGACATGGTAAAGTCGGTCCACTCAAACGAGGTGTAGGAAAGACCGTAGCCAAAGGGATAGATAACGGTGCTTGCATAGTCGTAGGTGCCTACGTTGGGGGTACCGAGAACAACGTCCTCATAACGGGTCTCGTAGTATCTGTAACCAACGTAAATGCCCTCGCTATAGTTTACGTAGTAGTAATCGTTCTTTGTACCGGTGAACTTAAAGTCACCCATGTTTTGCATAGCGGGGGAAGAGAAATTGTCATATACCCAAGTGTCAACGAGGTGGCCGGAGGCCGAAATCTCATTGCCGCCGGCATCCACACCGGTCATCATGTAGCCAAGGCCGTAGGTGCCGGTTCTGCCCGCGCCGGGGAAATTGATAACGGCATTGATGTTCTCGTAGTCGGCAACCCAACCAAGCTCAATGGCGTTGTTGCAGTTGACAAGAAGAATAACGTTATCAAAGTTTTCGTTGAGGTAGGAAATGATTTCAAGCTCGGTAGCGTCGGGCTCGAGGTAGTGTTGACCTGCCACGCCGCCAAAGGCCGCCATGTCGCGTGCTTCGTCGCCACCCTCACCGCCTGTACGGGAGAGAACGAACATAGCAACCGTTCCTTCAAACGTGCTTACCAAGGAGGTGTCCTTTGTGATCACGTTCAAGGGGCATTCGTTAATAGACCAGTCAAGGTCAGCGCCGTAGTTGACAACGCCAATGCCTCTTTTATAAGAGGAACCCGCGCCGCTTTTGTAAAAGTTCCAAAGCGAGTTGTTTACAACCAGTCCTGCGTTTTCAAGGCCGGATTTGAGGTCCTTGGTCAGCTCAAAGGAGCCCGAACCCGAACCGGAGCCGCCGCTGACAAGGTCGACCGAGGAGTGGCTGAAGATGCTGAGCTCGGTGCCTGCAGGGAGGGGAAGCAGACCGTCGTTCTCAAGCAGGGTAATACCCTCTTGAACGATTTGTGCAACCTTCTTTTCTTCATAGGCATAAAGCTCAGAGGCACTGCCAAAATCGCTCTTGTAGTAATTTGTGTCAGCACCAAAGGTGTCGCCCTTGAGGCTGGAAGGCGTTGCGCCAAAGAATTTTTCAAAAATGTTATCAAACTTGGTCAGGGCCAAAGCATCAAACACGATTGTAAAAACAAGGAGCACAGCCATACCGATTGCCAAGGGAGCAATTCTTTTTTGATTGTTTTTCATATCAATCTCCTGAATAATAAGCATACGGTGTGATGATTCGATTTATCAAGCGGCTGTCCGAGGACAGCCGCTTATTTGTTTTATTGTGCTACGGTAAGCGAAATAGAGGGATTATTTAAATTCCACGCCGGAAATAACAACTTCGCCGGAACTTTGAGTGTGTGCGTCACTGTTCCAACCGGTGCCGATGAAGAAGTAAAGCATGGAGGGGCCTTCGGTATATGCCAACTCAACATGAAGAGTTTCACCTGCTGCAATAGTAACAGTGCTCTCACCGTGGCTTGTGCCGTTTGTTTCAAGTTTTACGGTAATCTTTGCCTCTGCAGCACCAGTATTCTTGATGTAAACAGAGAGTGTGGACTTATTTGCGGCCTTGTCTTCAATCCAAGTATTTACGTTCAAGTATGTGTCGGTTTCGGCATTTGTGTAAGCAACGGTCAGGCTGTTTACGTATTGCTCGGGGGTTGCGCTGAGAGTGTAGATGTCATTTGCGGTGTAGGAAAGATATTGACCCTCGGGAATAATAACTTCGGGAGTAGGAGCGGGTTCTTCGGTTGCAGCTACCTTGCCGAGTTTGATCTCGGAGATGGTGATGTTACCTGCATTGGGACCTGCAGCTGCTTCGTGAGTGGAGTCAACAAAGAAGAAAATCATCTGGGCGGTGCCGGTGTAATCAAAGGTGAATACTTCGGTAGCACCTGCTGCGATATTAACGTTTTGGTTGATGAGTTCAGCGCCTGCTTCGTCCTTCATTTGAACCCAAACACTAACTTGTGCAGCACCATTGTTGGTGAGCTTCATGCTAAAGCGTGTGCAATCAGCGGACTTATCTGCAACCCAAATGTTGATGTTGTTCCAAGAGCCTTGTGCGATATCGGAATATGTTACATTTACGGTATTGGTATATTGGTTTTCGGAAGTGAGAGTGTATGCGTTTTCGGTCTTGAACTCAACGTACAGATCGGAATAGGTATATTCGGGTTGGGGTTCCGGTTCGGGCTCGGGATCATTGCCACTTTCGGGAACGTATTCACCGGTGAAGCCCATAGCCGAGAGGGTGATGTCACCTGCGTGAGCGGTTTCGTCATCCCATTGACAGCTGTCAACAAAGAATTTAATGTTTGTAGGAGTCTTGGAAGCGTCGTAGTTAACGACGAGAACAGAGGTAGCGCCTGCGGCGATCTCAAAGGTGGAGCCGCCCCATTCCAGGTCGGTGAATGCATCGTTGCCATCCTGCGTTGCAGAGAGGTTGCAAGCGGTGGTGTTTGCGTTTACCTGTGTTGCGCTTTCAATGTCGATGCGGAACTTAACAGGGGATGTGCCGTTGTTGGTAACGGTAACGGTGAATGCGGTCTTGGTTGCCGCAATCGAGGAAACGTTAGCCCAAACGTTCTTATAGGAGTTGCCTACAACGTTGGTGTAAATGATGTTAACGGTGTTGTTTTCATCGTTTGCGTTTACGCCGTAGCCATCAGCCTTGTTGCCGTCAAAGGTAACTTCAACACCATCAATGGTGGTAGAGAGGTCGCCGGATACGGGATCTGTGGGAGCGGGAGCTGCCAGCGTTTCGTCACAGTTGTCGCACTTGCCGTCCATGTTAGCATCAACGTGCTCGCAAGCGGGAGGAGGAGTAATGACCTCGCCAACGGCTGCAAACTTAATATCCTCAACGGTAACGTTACCGGAGCGGAGAGTCGAATCGTTTCTGGAGGAGTCGATCATGAGCTGGAGCTTAACGCCGCCAACGCCAAAATTAACAACGAGCTCTGCGGTCTCGCCTGCGGGAATATCAAAGAAGGAGCCGCCCCAATCAAGGTCTGTTCTAACAGCTTCGCCGTTCATGGTTGCGGAGATGTTGGTTGCCTTGTTGTTCCCTGTGAGGGTGGGGTCAAACATATTTACGCGAACGTTAACGGTTTCGGTACCGTTGTTGGTAACCTTGAGGTAAACGTAATTCTTGCCCGCAACTGCATCGGTTACGTCCAATTCGATAGGCATATATGCGCTACCGGATACGTCGGTATAAGTTACGTTTGCCTTGTTGCCGTCAACCGCTACTACGTAAGGATCAGCAGAGGGGAATTCGGGGGCGATGGGAGCGATGTCTGCCCAGTTGATTTCTGCATCGCCTACAGGAGGATTGTCAGGATTTTGCGTGGGAGGATTGAGGGGAGCGCCTTCAGCACTGGTAGCGATCCATTGATACTCGGTGCCGTTGTCGTTAACAGCGCCCTTGTATTCGCCCATCCAGCCCCATGCTCTTTCGTTACCGCACCAATAGTTGGTGAGCATTCTGCCTGCGGTGGAGGGGAGCTTTTCAACAACTCTGAGGTTGGTACCGCCGGTTGCGGTCTTGTCGGTGGTTACTTTGTAAACCGGAACACCGTCAACAAACCAGGTGATAGAGGTTTCGGTCCAACGGAAGCCGTATTTGTGGAATTCCTTGGAAGCATCAAAGCCAAGATCGTACATATATTCATTGCCGCCTTGACCGTCAACGAAGAAGTTGAATTGAACCTTGGTGGTGTCTTTGCCAAGGAATTCAATGTCGATCTCATCGTGAGCGTTGGGAACCTTTGTGGTATTGCCTTCAGCATCGGTTACGGTTTTTTCGTCGTAGGGACCGGTGCAAACAAAGAAGGTGCTTGCGATGCCGGGGTTAGCGGAGGGCTTCATGCTAACTTCGTAGTCACCGTAATGGTAGTAGTTTTGGGTGCGCGCTTCACCTGCGGTGTAGTTGAATGCAACTTCATTGCCGTCAAGGTAAGCGGTTGCGCTTTCTTCGGTGATGCCAAGGCGCATAATGCCGTTTTCATAAACGACGTTATGGCTCTTCCAAACAACGTTGAAAACGTCGCCGTTGGACCAACCGTCGGATTCAAAGAGGACGCTGGGGTCAACTTCTTGTGTAAAGTCTACGAGTTTTTCTGCATTGAGGGGAGCATCGGTCAATTCAACCTGAGGGCCCTTAAAAATGGATCCGAAGATCGCATCAAAATAAGTGCAGCCGGAGAGTGCCATAACGAGTGCGAGTGTCAATGCAATTGCAGTGAGAATTCTCTTGTTCATAGTTTCCTCCTATGTAAAAAAGTTATTGTATATAATCGCGCATCACTCGGCGCTTTTATATCCTATCCATTGATATTGGGCGGTGACGGGGAGCTGAGTCGCGTCAAATTTGCCTGCCCAGTTTGCGTTTGTGTCGGCAACGTTCCACAAATTCATCATAATGTGACCTGCCGACGAGGGAATGCTTTCGGTCGCGCGGTAAACGGGTTTTCCATCCACGTACCACGTAATCGAGTTGGGTTGCCAATCAAAGCCGTATTCGTGAAAGTCCTCTGAGGCATCAAACCCAAGGTTATAAACGTACTCATGTCCGCCCGAGCCGTTTGTGTAGTAATTGAACTGCACGCGCGTGGTGTCATCGCCAAGGAACTCGATGTCGATCTCGTCCCAAGGCCACCCCGTATATGTAAAAAATGAAGAAATCACGCCGGGGCATTTGGCAGCCTTCATAGATACCGAGTAGTATCCGTAAGAAAACTTATTGACCGTGCGGTATTCGGCACCCACAAATTTGCCGTCGCTCTCGGTCAGAGAAAGGGTCAACAGTCCGTTTGCCACAAGCGCATTGCTTCGCGCAAAGGAGCAGTTAAAGGGGGGGCCGTTGCCTCTGTCATTGCGCGCCCAAAACCCTTCGGGGTAGCCGTTTGCAAACACGGCAATCTTGTCCGCGTCGGCCGTAAAGCGGGTCTCAAGGGTCTCTTCAGGCGGGATATTTCCCGTACCCTCGGGCGGCTTTTGGCAGGAGCAAAGCAGGAGCAAAAGTGCCAAAAACAGCGCACGTATGTGCAATTTAGTAATACCGTTCATCAATTTTATGCCTTTTCCTCTGCTTTTTCGTCAGCTTTGGATTCGATTTTGGCATCGTTGAAAACGATCTTGTTTACAATGAAGAATACCACCATAGAAACGCCACCGTTGAGAACCGTTGTGCCGATGTTGTAGAGCCAACCGGGAACAAAGCTGCCTGCAACCGCAACCCAAATGCAGTTGATGGAGTTGACCACGCAGGTAACAACGCAGAACGCCAAGAGGTACCAAGCGCCTTGGTATGCGATGTTGCCGTTAGAGCGGAAAACGTACTTTCTTTGAATAAAGAAGTTGATGACCTCGCCAATGACCATTGCGATCATGTAAGCGGTGAAGTAGGAAAGGCCGCCTTGCTCGGCACCGTAGCCGATGATGTACCATTTGAACTCAATGCCAAACAGCGTCAAATCAATTCCGGGAAAACCGAAATCGCGGTTACCCATAAAAGCAAAAGCGGTAGGCAAAAAGGTCAAGATCAAATATTTGAAGACGGTGATCAAATTGCTCACAATGATAAAAAGTCCACCCTCGCGCACCCAAACCGAAAGCTTGGGGTGTTTTTCTGCAAAGGAATTCCAAAGTTGCTTGAGTTTTTGCATGATTTACCTCCAAAAAAGTTAGTGCCTATATAATATCATATGAAAAAAGAAAAGGGAAGAGTTTTTTCACAAACGGCACTTTTTTGCACACAAATGGCTCAGGTGTTGGTTACATCGTTCAAAAAACAAAAAGGCAAAATGGATAAAATGCACAAAGAAAAGAAGGAGAACGCCACCCTTGAAGCTGCGCCGAAATCCATTCTCCGGGGGCGTTTTTCGCGCGCTTTAAAACAAGCCAAAACCCCTTTTTTAAACACACGTTGTGCAAAAAACGCGTGTTTTTGCAGGCCAAAGCAAGCCAAAATGCGCTTTTTTGTGCTGTTGTTTTGCCGTGCTCTTTACCTGCTCTTTTCTGCGCGTTTTTCTTCGTTTTTTCTCCGTTTTGCAAGGAGCTTTGGCAAAAATCTGTTTCAAGGTCGAAAAGGCAAGGGATATCCTCGCGCTTGTTGCAAGCGCTCTGATTTTTGTGCAAACGCGAGAAAATCGCGCGCGTATATGCGCGCATAATGTGTACAAAGTGTAAATAATGCGCAAAAAATATCTTTTTGAAGTATATTTTCGAAATTTGGAAGAAAAAACCATTGACTTTCATCTTATTATATGCTACAATAAAGGCACAAAAACACCGTCCACAAACAAGTTACCTATTCTATTTTAGCTATAGGCGTATTTTGTGGCGGTGTTTTTTCAGTTAAAAGTACGAAAATAAAAAAAGAAGGGCAAGCCCGAAGACGGAAAAAGCCGCAAGGGAAACGCCCTCCGGGAGGAAAAATATGTTACTTGAAGTCAAAAACCTTTACAAGAAGTACCACAAGAGAGCCAACTATGCTGTCGAGGATATCAACATCGTTGGCAATCCTGGTGAGATCGTAGGCGTACTCGGCCACAACGGTGCAGGTAAGTCTACCACCATCAAATGCATCACCGGTATGCACCCCTACGAAGAGGGCACTATCTCTATCGCAGGCTACGATTTGATGGAAAACCCCATCGAAGCAAAGCAGAACTTCGGTTACGTTAGCGATGAGTACACACTCTTCGAAAAAATGACCGGTTATGAGTTCGTCAACTTCATGGCAGACATCTACCAGGTAAAGACCTCTGAGAGAAAGGCAAGAATTCAAAAGTTCCAAGAAATGCTGGCACTGGGTGATTCCATCTACAAGCCGATCTCTTCCTACTCTCACGGTATGAAGCAAAAGGTTTCTTTCATGGGCGCGCTCATCCACAACCCCAAGGTATTCATTTTGGACGAGCCTATGGTAGGTCTTGACCCCCACACCGCAAATCAGGTAAGACGCTTCTTCTACGAGCACAGCAGAAGCGGCAATCTCGTAATCTTCTCCTCTCACAACCTTGACACCGTAGAAA
>JAGBSQ010000075.1 GCA_017631775.1 Clostridia bacterium
AATATCCTTTGCCACGGGGCCTGTGTGGGTGTAAAGATAATTCCGCTTTCCTGCAGCTTTTGCTTTTCGAATAAGAGAAACAGTCTCCTCAAATCCCGTCAATTTTTGATAATTCTTTGTGTAAAGCTCTACAAAATCGCTGTAAAACTTCTCGTAGCTCATTTTATCTTCGCAATGCAAGCTTGCATAAGCCTGGGGAACGGTGATTTTGAGCATTTGATAAACGGTTTTGCGATCGTAAGGGACCTTGACACCGTTCTTTTGGCAAACCTCGTAGAAGAACTCCACAAAATGCGGATAGGAGTTGATAATGGTACCGTCGAGGTCAAAAATCAGATTTTTAATCATGCTTAACCCTTTCTTTTGGGATTGGGATCGCGGTCGCTTTCGGGATACTGATTTTTATGGAAGAAGCCGGTGTATTTTACATCGTGCAAACCAAAATAGTATGCAAGACCGCAAATAAGAATTGCAGGAATAGGAGTCAGGAAAAATACAAACCAATAGGTGTTAAGTGCCACACCGCCTACCTGATTTGCCAAAAGGCCGGAATACATGCCGTTGATGAACACCGAAATTGCTTGGCAAACGTCACCAATCGAGGAGATGAACTCAGCCTTGGGAAGGAGTGCGCGCAGCATAACAAACAGCGCAAACACATAATTGATTGCATTGGCACCCAGTGAGATGAGAGCGCCAAGAAAAGGAGTGTTTGCCGTTTTGCCCTGCTCTACCGAAGCCTTATCCTTAAATCCTATATCCCATGCCTTCATGTACAAAAGCAAAAGATAAAAAAGAATGGAAAAGATGCTTGTAACGTTTCTAAGAACATCATTATCAATTTTCATTGCCGCCAAAACCAGGCTGAATCCAAACATAGAAAGGACCAGCTGATTGAGCAACATTGTTACCATATCGTAGGAATGGTTTTTTAAAAAGCCTTTCATCTTGCTACCTCGCTTCTTTATTTCCTATAGTATAGCGAATTTTTGCACCAAATGCAACTATATGGCGCAAAAATTTACAATTTATCAACTAAAAAAGCGAGATATGATGTATAATAAAAGTAACAAATGCGGAGGAATGCTATGGCGAACATTATTTCAAAGGATGAATTCTCATCTCTCATTCAAGAATACGCCTCTTATAAGCGAAGCATTCAAGGGTGCTCACAAAAGACGGTAGATGAATATCTGCTCGACTTGCGCACCTTTTTTCGCTATCTCATAGCAAGAGAAAACGATATTCCCTTCCGCTCCGAGGAATTCTTTAAGCTCAACGTTAAGAGCGTTGGACTGGAAGCACTTGGCAAAATTCGTGCCGAAGACCGCTACGATTACCTCGCCTACGTTACCGACGACCGCGAGAACAAGTGGTGCGCGCGTGCGCGCAAGCTTTCGGCAATTCGTTCTTTGTATAAATATTTGGTAAACAAGAGACATTATCTCGAATACAATCCCACCACCGATATCGACTCCCCCAAGGCACAAAAAACGCTCCCCAAGGTGCTTACCCTCACCGAATCGATGCGCCTGCTCGCGGCAGTTGACAACGATAAAGAATCCAAATTCCGCAAGCGCGACTATGCAATTTTAACCCTCTTTCTCAACTGTGGAATGCGACTTTCCGAGCTTGTGGGCATTGACATCAAGGATATCGACTCTGATCTGACCACCCTGCGCGTTATGGGTAAAGGCAGCAAGGAGCGTGTCATTTACCTCAACGATGCCTGCCAAGCAGCTCTGACCGATTATTTGATTGAGCGTTTGAGCCAAAAATATGCGCACGTTCAAACCAAAGCAGTCTTTTTGAGCCGCTTGGAGCAAAGAATGAGTGTAAAAACCGTGCAAGCGATGGTTTACAAATATCTCAAGTTTGCAGGCCTTGAATCCAAGCATTATTCGGTACATAAGCTCCGCCACACAGCCGCAACATTGATGTATCAATCAGGCAACGTAGACGTTCGCGTGCTCAAGGAAATTCTCGGCCACGAGCAGCTCAACACCACACAAATCTACACCCACGTTTCCAATGCCGATATTGAAAAAGCAATGACACAAAATCCGTTGGCGAACACGAAATCGAAAAAATAATAATGAAGCCGCCTCAAGTGAGGCGGCTTTTTTTAGATTGTATTTTTCTTTTTGTAACGTTCAGCAATAAAACAGATGGGATACAAAGTCAACACAAATGCCATGCACAAATAAACAAGCAGATTGCCAACCTGTGTATAAAGCGTGGATTGTGTGCACATTTCAACCTCTGCAATGGCAATTCCCTTTTCCATCGGTGCGAGCCATGCCAAGTGTTCACCGTGGTCGGTGATGATGGAAGAAATACCCGTGTTGCCTGCGCGAACAAGATATCGACCGCTCTCAATGGCACGAAGCATTGCTTGTACCTCGTTTTGATAGGTCTCTACCGAATCGGAAAACCACCAAGAGTCGTTGCTGGGTAGCATCATCAAGTTTGCACCGTCCTTGGCGCTTGCGCGTGTCAATTCCTCATAAATCGAGTCAAAGCAAATAAGACCGCCAAGCTTGCCCCATTCGGTTTCAAAAAGCGCAGTTTCTGTTCCGGGTGTGAGGTCATCGTCAAGCGAAAGCTCCGCAAGAGGCGGTATCAGCGTCATGAACAACTCGCGCATGGGGACGTACTCGCCAAAAGGTACCAAATGGCGTTTGTGATAAAGATTTTCGGAAATAATGCCGTTTGGCGAAACCATATAAAGCGTGTTGTAGCTCTTACCGTCACCGCCATCGTAAAGCGCCCCTACAATCAAGGTTACCTTGCACTCCAAGGCAAGATTTGAAACAAACTCTTGCAAAACGGAATAGCGGTTCATTCGATAAGGAAAGATGCTCTCCGGCCAAACAACAATTTGAGCTCCCGCTTTTGCGGCCTCTCTTGTCATATCGCCGTAAACTTCCATCAATTGATAAATCTTGCTGCCTGCCGCGTCCATATCGACGTTGCCCTGAATTGCCGCGACCTTTACGGTAACTCTTTCCTCGTCCCTTTTGTTCATCAATCCAACGCCCAAAAGCAGGTTGGAAAGAAAAATGACGCCGGCAAGAGTTGCACAAAGAATGGCTTTCTTTTTGACCTTAAAATTGAGAATTGCATACGCCAACAAACCGTTGACAAGCAAAATTAAAAAGCTGACAAAATAGGAACCAAAGAGAGATGCCGACTGCAAAATGGGCAGATATTCGCTCTGTCCCAAGCAAAGTCTGCCCCACGGAACACCTGTCCAACCAAGTGTGCTTGACCACTCGAACACGATCCAAGAGGCCGCAAGAACGATTGGGCGCAAGATGGGTGCTTTTGCAAAAACACCGCCGCGCTCAAAGAGCTTGAGAATGAGGAAGATCAAACCGCCCGGAATGGCCTGCAAAACCGAAAGTCCAACCCAACCGGCAATTACAACAACCACCGAGGAGGCCTCGTCCATTCCAATAAAATCAAGCGGATAAAGGCTTA
Organism: Clostridia bacterium; assembly: GCA_017631775.1. The sequence goes on from JAGBSQ010000075.1 coordinate 3,484, forward strand.
AAAACCAATGGTAAATAACAAAATAGTAGACAAAAACCGTTAAAAAGCCGCCCAAATAGGTGCGCAAAAGGCTCCGCTTTTCATCGGCGCAATAAACGGTCGCCCCCAAAAAGAGAGGGATTAAGGTGACCCACTCCAAAAAGCCGATTTGCGGAAAGACCAAGGTCAGAGCCGTGAGCGCCACACTTATGAGCATTGCGGGCAATGCTATTTTTTTATATTGCTCGCACATAGGCGCCTCCTTTAGGTGAAATCTTTGATAAACCAAACGTCGTTTTGATCGATGGAAAAGCTCTTTCCTTCAAGATATTTCAATGCACACTCGCGTTCCACATGGCGGAAGGTCAAGCGGTATGCATAAAGTGCTTGAAATTTGTATCCCTTAGCACGATCCTCTTTGTTCACACCGTATTTGCCGTCACCGAGGAGCGGATGGCCGATGTGAGAAAGATGCGCGCGGATCTGATGTGTTCTGCCGGTAACAAGCTCAACCTCAAGTAAAGCCGAATCGCGGCGTGTTTTGAGAATATGATACTTTGTGATGATCTCTTTATACCCCGCCTTTGGCGTATCGATAACGTCAACGGTATTGTCGGCGCTGTTCTTTTTGAGATATCCCGTCAGGGTTGCGGATTGTTTTTTGGGAATGCCGTGAACAGCACAAATGTAACACTTGCGAAGCTCGTCATTACGAATTTTCTCGTTCATTTCGCGCAAAGCCTCGGCATTTTTTGCGGCAATTACAATGCCGCCCGTGTTGCGGTCGATACGATTGCAAAGCGCGGGAGCAAAGGATTGCTCGTTCTCGGGGTCATACTCTCCGTTTTGCGCCAAATATGCCTTTACATGCATAATCAAGGTATTTTCTGCCGCAGCAGTATCCTCGTGAACAAGCACACCGGGGCGTTTGTTGAGGAGCATGATGTTTTCATCCTCGTAAACAATATCCAATTTGGGAACAATGCGGAAGAGTGCACCGCGATCGCTCTCGGGAGACTCAAAAAATTCGTCTCTAATAAAGAGTTGAATTTCATCGCCTTCGCAAAGCATATACTTTTGCTCGGTTCTTGCGCGGTTAACTTTTATTTTTTTGGTGCGAATGTATTTGTACATCAGCGACATCGGGAGTCCCTTGACGGCTTTGGATAAAAACTTATCCAACCGTTGACCGGCATCGTTGCGTCCTACAACCAAAATCTTCATTGGCGACAATGCGGGGAGCTTGTTCAGCCCCCCGACACTCCTTTTTAAAATTGATTAGATGGTTCCGAAAATACGGTCGCCTGCATCGCCCAAACC
>JAGBSQ010000076.1 GCA_017631775.1 Clostridia bacterium
CACACGAAGAGCGCCTTTGCAACCCCTATTTTCACCATTTTTCCAACTGTCTGCCATATTCTGCCTTGAATACCAAAAGGGGCGCGCGGCAATACTTTTTTTGGAACAAAAAACAGGGATGGGTGGCAAGGATGTACTATAACAAAGTGGAAATCTGCGGGGTGAACACCTCGCATCTCAAGGTGCTCTCGGACGAAGAAAAAAGGGAATTGCTCCTGCGAATGAAAAACGGAGACGAAGAAGCGCGTACCGAACTCATCAACGGCAATTTGCGGCTCGTGCTTTCCATTATTCAACGTTTTACGGGCAGAAAGGAGAACCTCGATGACCTCTTTCAAGTCGGATGCATAGGACTTGTCAAGGCGGTAGATAACTTCAATACCGACCTCGACGTTAAGTTTTCGACTTATGCCGTGCCAATGATCATTGGCGAAATTCGCCGCTATTTGCGCGATAATAATGCCATTCGCATCAGCCGTTCGGTCAGAGACCTCGCATACCGTGCCCTGCAAGCGCGCGAGGAGCTCATCGCCCTGCACGAAAGCGAGCCGACCGTCGAGCAGATCGCCAAGCATTTGGGCGAAAAGAAAGAAGCGGTCGTGCACGCCCTCGATGCCATTGCCGAGCCGATTTCTCTCTACGAACCGGTTTTTAACGATAACGGAGATGCACTTTATCTCATGGATCAGCTTTCCGACTCCTCAACGGGGGACGAGCGGTGGCTGGAAAACATCGTGCTTCGCGAGGCGATGATGCGCCTGACCGAGCGCGAGCGCAAGATCATCAACCTGCGCTTTTACAAAAACAAAACCCAAATGGAAATAGCCGACGAAATCGGCATCTCGCAAGCACAAGTATCCCGCCTTGAAAAGGGCGCGCTCCTCAAAATGCGCAAAGAGTTGTAAAAAAAGAAAGGACTTCCCAAATGCAGGAAGTCCTCTTTTTGTTATCTGTGAATTTTAACCAATCTTTCAATATTCATCGCGAGCGCATCGACAAGAGCATCAACGTCCTCGGTGGTGTTGTAGTGGCTGAAGCTGATACGCAGAGCACATTCGGTCTCGTTCTCGGTTGCACCAAAAGCAAGGAGTGCTCGGCTGAGCTTTTTGGAGTGTGTCGAGCAAGCCGAGCCGCCGGACACGCAAATGCCGCTCTCGGAGAGCGCGTGTATCATCGTTTCACTCTTGATATCGGGGAGCGATAGAGAAAGAATATGAGGCGCGCGTGCGCCCATGGGAACGTGCAATTTTACAGGGAGCGCCGAAAGCTTTTCCTCGGCATAGGTTCTGAGTTGCAGCAAATGGGGAAGATGTGTGTTCAAATTGGCAAAACCGTACTTTGCGGCCGCGCCAAACGCGACGATACCGAGCACGTTTTCGGTGCCCGAGCGGAATCCGCCCTCTTGTCCGCCACCAAGCAGAGTAGGGACAATGTCTCTTCGATTCAGCGAAGCCTGAGAGACGTAAAGCGCGCCCACGCCCTTGGGAGCGTGAATTTTGTGACCGCTAATGGTAACAAGGTCAGCTTTAACGGCATCGGGGGTAAAGCGGCACTTCAGGTATCCTTGCACCGCATCGGTGTGTGTTACAATATCGGGGTTTTGCGCCTTTGCCAAAGCAAACGCACGTTTGAGGTCATACATCGCGCCCGTCTCATTGTTTGTCATCATCATCGAAACAAGAAACGTGCGGTTGTTCAGGGCTTCTTGATATGCATTCCAATCCAATTCGCCACCGCGTGTGGGGATGCGAACGATCTCAAAGCCGTCCTTCTCAAGGGCGAGCATAGCACTCTCCACACCGGGGTGCTCGGAGTCTGTTGTAATAATGCGACCGCCACGGCGGCGTTCTTTCGCATACGCTGTGCCGAGAATAGCGAGATTGTCGGCTTCGCTTCCGCAAGAAGTGAAAATAATCTGTCCGGGAGTGATTGTGCCGCGCAAACCAAGGGTTGCCGCAATTTCGCGGCGAGCATCCTCAACCAGCTTGCGAGCGGCTTGTCCGGCAGGATGAAGTGAGGAAGGATTGCCAAAGGTCTCCATCGCCTCGGCGATTTTTGCCTTTGCCGCCTCACACAGAGGAGTGGTAGCTCCGTTGTCAAGATAAATTTGTTTCATAAAACCTTTCAGCGGAAGGTGAAAGCGGAAATAATCGCTTCTACATCCGCGCGATTTGCTTCAAAATTTTGGGGCAGGGAGGTGTAGGTGAGGCTGTAGATCATACTCTTATAACCAACAAGCACATGCAAATAGCGGTAAGTCACACCGCCAACGGTGTATTCGTATTCATACTGCAGTGCTTTGCCACTGCCAAGGGTAATTTCTTTTTCGGAGATGCGGGTATAACGTCCTCCCGATGTGGTTTGCATCATTTCTTCGCTCTTCTGGAAGTATTCGCGAACGCTGATGCCGTCACTCGAGGGGAGATAAGGAACAACACTAATATAAGAGCCGTCGGGAGCGGTTGCCGCATTTGCGGAGCTTGTTTGGTCAACCGTCCAAGATGTAGGAACATAGAGATAAAATTCTGCGGTATCGTTCGAGGAGATCTGCATACCTTCGGGCGCATTTGCATCTGCAGGGAAGGTTTTGATCGCATCGGTGGGGGTGTATTCCTTGCCAAAGGCAAAATGCTCAAGCATTTTTTGCACGTCACTCATGCAATGTGTGTAAAGGGTTTCGGTAGCGGTAAAGGAGAAAACGTAAAATTTGTTGTCCTTTTCGGCAATCACGTGCAAAAAGTGGGTAACCTCGCCCGCAACGGTTGCCGATGCGTGATACTGTCTTGCATTTGCGCCGCCGAGAGTGGTGGCAATAGAGTCCTCCTCATAGAGGTGAACGTTGCCGGTTGCCATCAGCTTGATTTGTGCAAGCAGATTTTTTTCAAAATAATAACCTATGCGCGTGGTGTTCTCATCGAGTGCCGAAAGTTCAGCCGCAAGAGCTTCATCAATTGCATATTCCGCAACGCTTACGGCCGATTGGTCGGCAACGTTGTAGTAGGCACCCGAAATGCCGGGCAAAATTTTAAGGCTCCACGTTGTGGGAACGTAAAGGCGATAGGTTGCGCCGTAGGCGGTGGCACTTTGCATTCCCTCGGGAATGAGGGTTTCTTCCTTTGCCGAGCAAGCAACGGCCGAAAGCAAAGTTCCAATGAGCAAAAGCGCAGTCAAAATGCGCAAAATCATTCGTTTTTTCATGTTGAGGACCTCTTTTTTGTAGAAACTGAATACATTGTATCACAACTTATCTAAAATATCTACGGCTTTGTGTAAATTTTTCAAAAAGATTTCACAAAAAATGATTTTTTTGCAAAAAAAGGTTGTAAAATGCAAAATGATGTGCTATACTGTAACCATCAGAAAAACGAATATGCTAAATGAAGCATGCAGGAAAAGGTGAAAACCGCCGAAGGAGTAACGCTCTCAGGTGCCGCAAGGTAGGGACTGTATGCCGATAGCACTCCGGAGAAGTCCAAATTTGGATACCGAAGGTGAAAGTCGAATAAAACGGCGAATCTCTCAGGTAAAAGGACGGAGCAAACGAACCAAAGAAGAAATCTCTTTGGCAGGCGTTTATTTCCCGGAGTCAAACTAGGTTTGGCTCTTTTTGTTTTTCTCGAAAAAAAGGAGGAAATAAAAAATGGACGCATTTATTCAAACAGTCACCAAGGTCAACGACGTTATCAACGGTATCGTTTGGGGTTGGCCGGTCATCATTCTCATTTTGGGCACAGGTCTTTTGCTCAGTATTCGCACACGCTTTTTGCAGGTTCGCAAGTTTGGCAACTCTTGGGCGGCTACCATCATTCCCACCATCAAATCCATTGGCAAAAAGCAGGAAAAAAAGCCGGGAGAGAAGACCGTATCGCAATTTGAAGCATTCTCCGCAGCGATTTCCGGTACCGTTGGTACGGGTAACATCATCGGCGTTGTTGCAGCAATTCTAACGGGTGGTCCCGGTGCCGTATTTTGGATGTGGGTTTCCGCATTCTTTGGCATGGTTACCAACTATTCCGAAAACGTGCTTGGTCTTTATTTCCGCAAAAAGGATAAAGACGGCGAATTTTCCGGCGGCGCATTCCACTACATCGAAAAAGGACTTGGTTGGAAGTGGCTTGGCTACGTAGCAGCAGTTTTCTGCATGCTGGCGGCAATTGGCATGAGCGGTGTTCAAACCAATAACATTTCGGGCACGGTTTCCGGCTCTCTCGACCAAGCCTTCCACTTTGGCGAGGACGGTATGTTTGTAGTAAAGCTTCTCATTGGTGTAATCGTTGCAATCGTAGCGGCTGCCATCATTCTCGGTGGCATCAAGCGCATCGGCAAGGTTGCATCTATGCTCGTACCTTTCATGTCCTTGCTTTTCATCGTTATGGCACTCATTTCTGTTATCGCACACGCCGATAAGATTGGTAGCGCCTTCGGCATGATTTTTGGCAACGCTTTCAACTTTAAAGCAGCCGGTGGCGGTATTTTCGGTTATGCATTCGCACAAACCATTAAAAAGGGCATGGCACGCGGCGTATTCTCCAACGAGGCAGGACTTGGTTCTTCTGTTATCGCGCACTCCGCATCTGAGACCAAAGAGCCCGTTATGCAAGGTTTGTGGGGCGTTTTTGAAGTGTTCTTCGATACCTTCATTATTTGTACCTTTACCGCATTGATGATGCTCACCACCGTTGATGTTGGCGCACTGACCGGTGCCGAGGGCGATACCGCAACCGCACTTGCAATGTTCTCCAATAACTTTGGTGTATTTGGAACCGTCACCTTCTCCATCATTCTCCCGCTGTTCGCATTC
>JAGBSQ010000077.1 GCA_017631775.1 Clostridia bacterium
ATAACGCGCTACTGTGTTTTTAGAGTTATAGCGCATTTTATGCGCGTTTGAGTTCAGATTCTCCTCATCTTGTCAATAAACAACTCTTATCTTTCAACTTCCCCAACCTTGTAATATATCTTCTCGATATCTTCCACATCCCACAAAACGGGAACGGGATAGAGAGGGTTGCCTTCCTTTTCGGCCAATCTTGCCATAGCAGGGATATCCTCTTTTTGAATGCAATCAAGCGTTGTCGGAATCTCCATGCGCGCGTTCATTGCTTCAACGCGAGTGATAAAAGCCTCGGCAGCAGTTTCGGGTGCTGTGCTCTCTTCTACAAGTCCTACTGCCTTTGCAAGCATAGAGAGGGGCTTGGTTGCACTCTCGCCGTAGGCGCGCAGAATGTGCGGCAGCAATACCGCATTTGCCAAGCCGTGCGGAACGTCATATTTGCCGCCCAGGGTGTGCGCAATTGCATGAACGTAACCAACATAACTGCGCGTAAATGCAATGCCTGCAAGGTAGGAAGCCTCAAGCATATTCTTGCGCGCTTCAAGGTTGTTTCCATCCTCATAAGCCGCCTCAAGGTTTTCCAAAATCAGCTTTACGGACTTCTCAGCCGCCTCTTTTGTCAATTTGGTTTTCGATCTGCCGATGTAGGCTTCCACCGCGTGCGTCAGAGCATCCATACCCGTGGTAGCGGTCAAAAATTTGGGCATATCCTTGGTGAGTGCGGGATCAAGAACCGCATATCTCGGAATCAAGCAAAAATCGTTGATAACGTATTTGTGATGTGTTTCGGAGTCGACAATAACCGATGCAACCGTGGTCTCGCTTCCCGTACCCGACGTGGTGGGGACAGCAATGAGAAGGGGGATCTTTTTGCAAATTTTGAGCAGTCCGTGCATCTTGCGCAATGACTTTTTCGGGCATGCCACACGTGCGCCAACCACCTTGGCACAGTCCATAGGAGAGCCGCCGCCAACAGCAATGATGGCTTGACAACCGGTGCTTTTGTAAAGTGCTACGGCTTCTTCTACGTTATCGGACGTAGGGTTTGGAACGGTTCTGTCATAATTGACAAAAACAATTCCGTTCTCTTCCATTCCCTTCTCTAAGGGTGCGGTTAAACCAAAGCCACGCACTCTTTTGCCGGCAATGAGCAATACGGTTTGAATGTTGTGCTCCTTGAGTACGGGAATAATATCTACAATATTGCCAAGAATTTTGGGCTCTCTGTAAGGCAGGAGCGGGATTGCCGCGTGCATTACTGTTTGAAAGGTTCTGCAAAACAGTTTTTTGATAGGTCTCATAAAGCTTCTTCCTAACTTTTAACAAAATTATTTTTTGAGTGATTCTTCAAAGAAGGCGTTGATATCTCCCAAAAGCTTATCGTTTGGGAGATTGTAGAGATCGAGATCGGCGCCGTCAAGAATACGTTGGCGTTCTTCGTCGGGAACGTTTTGACCGTACTTTTGCTCAAGTTCACCAAGCTGCGCGTTGATGCGAGCAATCTCCTCTACGCTTTTTTCATTGTGGAAGATGGTCGAGTGTGCATCCTGACCTTTATCGCTCATTGGGTAAATGATGACGTTGGGATTGGTGATCTCATCCTTGTGTGCAACAATGCCGGTAATATCATAGCGCACAAGCTCATCGGCAGTGCCGTGAATGAGCATAACGGGAATATTGGCGCGATTGATGCCGTCAACTGCCGAAAGTGTTGCATATTTGCCAAACAAAATGCGATGCTCAACGTAGGCGAGCGGGCGCAAAAGAGCGGTGGCTTTGCCCATGGTTGCAGCCGCAAAACGCATCATCATTTGAATTGCATCGGAATATCCCGCAACGCTGGCAGAAGCCTTGACATCATGACCGAAATACAGTCCTGCGGCAACGGCATAGCCGCCCCAGCTATGTCCCATAAGGCATTTGGGGAGGGTTTTAAGGGTTTCATCACTTTCGATATAAGTCAGCGCGGCATGAAGGTCGAGAGCAGATTGAATAAGTCCTGTAGTTCCCCATCCCTCACTTGTGCAAGAGCCTGTGGCATCGTATGCAAACACGCGCCAGCCGTTATCAACAAACCAAACGATCTCTTGCATATAACTCTCGTGACCGGAGTTGATGCCGTGTGCAAACACAAGCAAGCCCTTGGTATTCTCTTCGCCAAATATGTAACCCTGCAAGCGGTTCTTTCCCGAATAGAAACAAACGTTGCGGCGCTGATAATTTGCCTTGTAGTGATCGTAATAATAGTCGGGTGTGGGATAGGTCTTATACTCTCCGCGTCCAAAATTTGCGCGCATAATGCAGTGTGTAATCAAAAGAGCAACCGCAAACAAGACCAAAACGGCACCTAAAAAAATAATAAAAGGCATTTTGTCTTCTCCTTTTTGTTGTTTCCTTCATTATACCATTTTTGAATGAGAATTGCAAGGCTCATTTTCCTTTTTTATCCCTTCTGCACTCAAAAAATCGTGCAAGCAAGGTGAGCGTAAAGAAAAACAATGAAATACCGTCGGCAATTTTGATCATTAAATATGCCGAAAACGCCCACAAAAGCCACAAAAACAAAAACGTACAACCGCGCAGTATCGAGTTTGTTTTTTGAGGTGAGGTAAAGGATAGGAGCGCGCACTCAAGCATTCTGCCACCGTCAAAGGTTTGAATGGGTAACAAATTGAGCGCTCCCAACAAAA
>JAGBSQ010000078.1 GCA_017631775.1 Clostridia bacterium
ATTAAAAAAGAAAAGGAGAAAAATTGATAAGGATGAAAATAGAATTGACGGCACTCTTACTCACCGCGACATTGACACTTTCCACCACTGCTTGCAATCCTTTGCAAGCGAACGGTGATAACCATACAACACCCATGCCACCAACTGAAAGCTCTACCGAACCGACCGAACCGACCGCTCCCAAAGAAATGCTTACCAACGATCAAGCGTTTGCAATCTCCCGAGAATATTGGAAACAGATTATTGATGCAGAACCGAAATCCTATGTTATGGGTTTGTCTTTGGATGAAGAAAAAGGCGTTTACATCATCGAACTAATAAACAGAGATGTGAGCGTATACGAAGAAGCACCGATAATAGATACCATTTGGATTGACTGTATAACGGGTGAATTGCGTGTGCCTGATGAAATAATTGAAGAGATGATCACCGAAGAGCAAGCGGTAGGCCTCGCACGCGATTTTTGGAGTCGCTTTTTTGAAAATAGTGACCCCGAGAAGTATATCATTGTGCCTGTTGAAAATAACCGTTGGGATCAATCCGTGCACGTTATTATGCTCAAACACCTTGTGTACCTCAATGGCGAACCCTCGCATTACTCAACAGTTGAAGAGATTTGGGTCGACCGTGTAACAGGGGAGATTCGCTATCCGAGCTCCAATCCTGTACCGGATAGTCCTGAGTACAATTACTACGTTCCGCCCATTACCGAGACGGGTGATTTTGCAAGCTACGAGGGCATCATACAATTGTATCGCAACGCAATACATGATTTTGCACGCCCCAATTACGGTGAAGAAAAAGAATCTGCCTTGGCAAAAAATCTCGGCATTACCGACGAGAAGGAAAAAGAATGGTTAGCAGCTATCTCAAACTCCGGATTTTTGTTCTATGATGGACGTGGCGAGGGCGGTGCTGTACACCACAAACTCACCTGCGGATATGCGATCAAGGATCTCAATGGAGACGGTATCGAGGAGCTTGTTTTGCTCAACGATGCGTATAAAATCAGCGTTATTTTCTCAATGGTCGATGGAAAACCAATTCTTTTGGATCGTTATATTCCACGTGGCTCCTGCTGGATTGATGGGGATGGGCTTCTCCACGTCAACGGTTCCGGTGGCGCGGATGTTTGTTCCAATACGGTTTATCGCATTGCCGAGGGGGGCGGCTCTTTAGAAATGATCGTTGAATACGGTTTGAACGGTCATGAATGGATAGGTGATGTTGCCGTAACCAAGTATTATAAACTTGTGGATGGAGAAAAGGTTGCCATTACAAAAGAGGAATACGAGGAATTGGACAAGCAATATGGAACATATCTCGGTCTTTATGCAGGAGCTTCTTCCACCAAAGAATGTAGCGGATTGCAATTTACGCCTGTTTTCACAGAGGAAGAGATTGCACAACAGACCTACGATGGAGTGCTGTGCAATCAAATAAAGGTGTATGATAAATTGCGCGGAAGATACGAGTATTTGAAAGATTGCAGAACGCCTTATATGCAAACACCTCTGTACCAAATCAAGGATACTCTTCGTTATGCGTATCAGGATTTGGACGGTGACGGCATGAATGAATTGATTATCGATTGCGGTGACACGATTATTTTGCGTTACTATCAAGGTGTGGTGTATTTGTATGACTTTACTTTTCGCAACCTATACTACTTAAACACCGATGGTACTTACACTTGGAACGATACGGGAAAAAATTTCGAATACGGTATGAACCAACTTACTTTTGAGGGTTCTAAGTTGGTAAGCAAAAGTTTGTACCGCGTTGTTGAAAATACGGAGTTTTACATTGGTGAGGAGAGCGTCAGCGAAAACGCATTGCAAGATTATATCAATGCCAACCCTAAAACACAGGTCGTTTTTGAACCGCTTTCCATAGCCGCCGAGTGGGATACGTTACCCCCACCCTACTTTGGAAAGTAACAAAAAACTGAGGTCTGCTCCAAGCAGACCTCAGTTTTTTTATTTAGTGATATATTGTTTTTATTTCAGCATACCTGCAAGAGTGTCTTTTGCAGATGCAAGTGCTTCGGCGATCTTGTCGGTGTCGCGACCGCCTGCCATTGCATTGTCGGGACGTCCGCCGCCCTTACCGCCGGTAACAGAGGCAACAGAGCCTACAAGCTTGCCTGCGTGTGCGCCTGCGGCTACGGCATTCTTACCTGCAACTGCGAGGAAGTTGAGCTTGCCCTCGGGAGCGATTGCGAGAACTGCAACAACGTCATCGTAGCGAGCCTTGATCTCGTCTGCGAGGGAACGTGCGGCATCTGCTTGCATATTGCCCATATCAGCGGCAACAAGACGAACAGAACCGAGCGTTTCAGCGCCTGCCATAATGCTATCGAGCTTGGATGCGGCGATCTTGGAGTTGAGAGATTCGATCTCCTTCTTCATTGCGGAAATTTCGCTCTGCATTTGTGCTGCACGCTTTGCAAGATCCGCGGGCTTTTGAACCTTCATTTCCTTTGCGGTCTCGGCGATGAGAGCATTCTTTTCTGCCAAGAGGCGGAGAACGCCTTCACCGGTGGTAGCCTCAATACGGCGCACACCTGCTGCAACAGAGGACTCGGAGAGGATCTTGAAAAGACCAATCTTTGCGGTGTTATCTACGTGTGTACCGCCGCAGAATTCGATGGAGCTCTCACCCATGCGAACAACGCGAACGACTTTGCCGTACTTCTCACCAAACAGAGCCATTGCGCCAAGCTTCTTTGCTTCGTCAATGGGCATCTCGGTCATAGAACCGATTTGACCTGCCAAAATCTCAAGGTTTACAAGATTTTAAACCTTTGCAATTTCTTCTGCACTCAAGACTGAGAAGTGGGTAAAGTCAAAGCGGCAAACGGTGTCGGATACGTAAGAACCGGATTGCTCAACGTGGTTGCCGAGTACGCGACGGAGTGCGGACTGGAGCAAGTGGCAAGCCGAGTGATTTCTCATAATCGCTTCGCGACGGCGTGCGTCAACCTGTGCCTTTACAACGTCACCAACCTTGAGGGTGCCGCCAACAACGGTTGCAAGGTGAATATAAATGCCGTCAGCCTTTTTGGTGTCGGTAACGGTCAGCTCCGCAGCTTCGGTAGAGAGAACACCGGTGTCACCAATCTGACCGCCGCCCTCACCGTAGAAGGGAGTTGTGTCAAGAATAACGGTGCAGTCGCCCTCGGATACTTCGTTAACAGACATATCGTCAACGAGGATGGCAAGAACCTTTGCGTCAGCAGTAAAGTTTTCGTAGCCAACAAAGTTGGTTGCGGGAATATCCTTAAGCATATCGCGAGAAGCGTTTGCCCAACCGCTGATGTTTGCACGTGCCTCGCGAGCGCGAATCTTTTGTTCTTGCATCAATTCTGCAAAGCGAGCCTCGTCAATGGCAAGACCTGCTTCTTCAGCAATCTCACGGGTGAGGTCGATCGGGAAGCCGTAGGTATCGTAAAGCTTGAATACATCTTCACCGGAAAGTGTGGTGAGATTGTTATTCTTTGCATCTTCAACAAGCTTGTTGAGAATGGAAAGACCTGCATCGATGGTTGCATCGAATCTTTCTTCTTCCATAGCGATAACCTTGAGAATGTAATCCTTCTTTTCTGCAAGCTCGGGGTAAGCGCCCTCGGATTCACCGATAGCGATGATGCCAAGCTCGGGCAGGAAAGAGCGGTTGATGCCAAGAAGTCTGCCGTGGCGGCAAGCGCGGCGCAAAATGCGGCGCAGAACGTAGCCGCGTCCCTCGTTGGAGGGAATAACGCCGTCGGAGATCATAAAGGTAGCAGAGCGGATGTGGTCGGTAACAACACGAATGGAAATATCGGTGTTCTTATCAACACCGTATTCCTTGCCTGCAATTGCACAAACGTTGTCGAGCACCTTACGAATGGTGTCAACCTCAAACATGTTGTTAACGCCCTGCATTACGCAAGCGAGACGCTCAAGACCCATACCGGTATCGATGTTTGTTAGTGCGAGCTCGGTGTAGGTGCCGTCACCCATGTTGTTGAATTGGGTGAATACGTTGTTCCAAATTTCCATAAAGCGGTCGCAGTCACAACCGGGCTTACAATCGGGGCTTCCACAACCGTACTTAATACCGCGGTCGAAATAAATTTCAGAACAAGGACCGCAAGGACCTGAACCGTGCTCCCAGAAGTTGTCGGCTTTGCCAAGACGAACGATATGCTCGGGGTTCACGCCAACTTTATTGACCCAAATTTCATACGCCTGCTCGTCCTCAACGTAAATAGAGGGCCAGAGAAGGTCTGTGGGAATTTCAAGTGTTTCGGTCAAAAACTCCCACGCCCACGGGATAGCTTGATCCTTAAAGTAATCACCAAAGGAGAAGTTACCGAGCATTTCAAAGAATGTGCCGTGACGTGCGGTGTGACCAACGCGCTCAAGGTCGGGGGTACGGATGCACTTTTGGCAAGTGGTAACACGGTCACGCGGAGGTTCTTCTTCACGTGTGAAGAATTTCTTCATAGGTGCCATACCCGAGTTAATGAGCAACAGAGACTTGTCATTGATGGGAACGAGCGGGAAAG
>JAGBSQ010000012.1 GCA_017631775.1 Clostridia bacterium
AACCCCCCCCCCACGTTTCTCATCAATATTTACTTACTATTTCTGTCATTCTCGGCAAGAGTTTTTCAATTTCGCAAACGAGTTTGAGTTGGGTGCGCGCGCGGTCGAGGTTGTGGTTCTCACGGTGGATGTGGTAATAAACATCACCGCCCAGATGGTCGGCAAGGAAGCGTGTTGCTTGCTCGAGGGTGATGATAAGAGCCGAGTAAGGAAGAAGCTCGCGCTCGCGCTCTGTCATACTGTCGCCAAGCTCTTCGAGGAAGGCGGCGGTGAAGGCTTCAAACTTTGCAAGGTCGAATTGTACCTTATCGAGGTCGATTTCATCCTCGGCACCTGTCGAAGCACCCGTGCGCATCGCGTCTCCAAAATCGTAAAGGAGCGAGCCGGGCATAACGGTGTCAAGGTCGATAACGCAAATGCCCTTGCGCGTTTTGCCGTCAAGGAGAACGTTGTTGAGCTTGGTATCGTTGTGCGTTACGCGAAGCGGAACCGTTCCATCGGCAATGCCGTCAACAATCAGGGATGCATACTTTTGGAACTTGCGGCAAAGCGCGATTTCGGCGGTCACCGATGCAACGCGTCCTGCGCGGTCGGCGGCAATCGCCTCTTCGAGCTGGGAGAAGCGGTTGGGAGTATCGTGAAATCTTTCAATGGTTTCGTACAATTGATCTGCCGGAAAATCGGCAAGCATACGTTGAAAACGGCCGAACGCGTGTGCAACCTCGGCAAATTCTTCGGGCGTTTGGGCAATTTCAAGACAAATCGTATCCTCTACAAAATAGCAAGCGCGCCAAAAGTCACCGTCCTCGGTTTGGTAGTAAGGCAGACCTTCTTTGGTGGTCAAAAAGGTCATGGTTTCTCTTTGAGGGTCGCCGCCATTCTCGGCAATCTTCTCTCGCAGATACGCGGTAACTGCCATAATGTTGGCCATAACCTCTTGCGGCTTTTTAAAAATGCTTGTGTTGATGCGCTGCAAAATAACGCGCGGTTTGCTATCTACCAAAAAGGTGTTGTTGATGTGGCCGTTGCCGTGCGGAAGCGCTGCGGCATCGATGCCAAATTGCTCGAGTACGTTGGTAATTGGATTCATTCTGTTGCATCCTTTCTCGATTCATTTTTTTGTGTGAAAATGTATGAAAATGGAACAAAACCTATTGACTTTGCCCCCGTATTGTGCTATGATTATATTATAATATATCCAAATATGAATAGATATATGGAAATGGACATAAAACCTTTGAAAACAGCCAAAAACCTTACCCAAAATCATGCAATTCCGCTCAATGATTGCGGCATTGCACGTAGCGCTGATATTCTGGCGTTTCATTGCTCGCTTGACCGTCACTTTGATTGCGACCACAACTTTAGCGGTGAGTGTCACCCCTTTTATGAGTTGGTCTTTGTTGAAGAAGGCACCGTGGGCATTACCGCCGATGAAGAGGTGCATACCCTTTCAGAAGGTCAAATCCTTTTGCACGCCCCCAATGAGTTCCACCGCATTTGGTCGGAGTTTGGAAGCGCACCGCACGTTCGCAATCTTTCCTTTTTTGCGGCTGCAATTCCCTCGTTCGGCTCTCGCGTGCTGCAATTAACCGATGCCGAACGCGCCGAGCTGACCGCGATTTGCACCGCCGCCGCCGAGGGCATCTCCTCGGGCGACCGCTCACTCCTCAACGAGGCTCGTGTGCGACTTGAGCTTTGGTTTTTGCAGGTGGCCAAAAAGGAAAACGACACCCTTGAAGAAACTCCCCTGCTCCCCTCGGCTCTGCGTTATGCCGAGATCGTTGGCATTTTGCACGCCAACCTGCACAAGCAGCTCTCCGCAGGTGAGATTGCACAGCTGTGCAACATTAGCCTCTCGGCACTCAAAAAAATCTTTTCAAGCTATGCAGGCATGGGCGTGTCGAGATATTTTACCGAAATGAAAATGCGCTACGCCGCCGAGCAACTGCAAGCGGGTATGCGCGTGGGCGAGGTTGCCGCACTGCTCGGCTACTTCGATCAAAACTACTTTAGTACCGTCTTTCGCCGTGTAATGGGCTCCCCTCCCGGAACCTTTCGCGGCAGTGAAAAAAAGTGTGATACACGAATAGAAAGAAAGGAAAACACAAAAATGAAATTCATCACCGTTCAAAACTACGATCAAATGAGCCGCACGGCTGCCAATATCATCTCTGCACAGGTTATTATGAAGCCGCAAAGCGTGCTCGGCCTTGCAACCGGTTCCTCCCCCGTTGGCATCTATCGCCAACTCATCGAGTGGTACAACAAGGGCGACCTCGATTTCTCTGCCGTAACCTCCGTTAACCTTGACGAATACATCGGCCTTGACGAAAATCACGACCAAAGCTACCGCTACTTTATGCAAAAGAACCTCTTTGACCACATCAACATTCGCCGCGAGAACACCTACGTTCCCAACGGCTGTGCCGAAGACCTTGAAAAGGAAGGCGCAGAGTATGACGCTCGCATCGAAGCTTTCGGCGGCATCGACCTCCAACTCCTCGGCATCGGTCTTGACGGTCACATCGGCTTCAATGAACCCGCTCCCATCTTCGAAAAAGCAACTCACGTAGTCGATCTTCACGAGTCTACCATTCAAGCAAACTCCCGCTTCTTCGAAAAGGAAAGCGACGTTCCGCGTCAAGCTATCACCATGGGTATGGGCTCTATTATGCAAGCAAAGAAGGTCCTGCTCATTGCTAACGGCAAGGCAAAGAAAGACATCGTACAGCGCGCTTTCTTCGGCCCCATCACTCCCGAGGTGCCTGCTTCCATCCTGCAGCTCCACCCCGACCTGACTGTTGTATTTAGTGAAGAATGATTTTAGGAAGATTGCGGGGGAACCTTTTTCGCGAAAAGGGTTCCCCCGCACCCCTTCCAAAAAGCACTCTCACAAAAAACAAGCAAACTAAGACAGCGCACTTGCTGTCTTTTTGTTTTGTCTCGTTCGCACAAGCGAACATTTCACATTTGCGTAGCAAATATTTCACCGCGGAGCGATTTCACTTGCCGCAAGGCAAATTTCGTTGACGCGTAATCGCGTCTAAGGGGTGTGGGGGAACTTTTTGGCAAAAAGTTCCCCCACAATAAATCCTTTTCCTTATTCAAACAATCCCAAAATAGCGGCCTTGGGTTGAACACCCATGGTCTTTTTTACAACCTCACCGTTTTTGAAAACGATGAGGGTGGGAATGCTCATAATGCCAAAGCGCATAGCGAGCTCCTCTTGCTCGTCGACGTTGACCTTGCCAACCTTAACATCGATTCTTTCCTCGGCGATCTCGTCGACCACGGGAGAGAGCATGCGGCAGGGGCCGCACCAAGGTGCCCAAAAATCTACCAGAACGGGCTTATCGGATTGCAGAACTTCTGCTTCAAAATTTTCGAGAGTGATCGTTACAACTGCCATTTTATTTCTCCTTTTTGTTTTCTTCTTTTTCTTTTTTCTTATTATCTTTTCCTTTTTTCAACGTTTTTATTTTTTCGATTTGAGCAGAAATAAAATCTTTGATGCGGAAAAAGATTTGTTTGATGCGTTGCATCAGGGCAACGATATTTTCTTTTGTAATCTTCTTGCCCAATACGACGTGTTTGATAAGACGTATGATAAGCACAACAATCAAAACACAGGTAGCGGCAATAAAAGCGCCTGTAAAATCGATCAAAACGTCGCTGAATTGTGGGCCTCTGCCCTCCTCAAAGAGCTGATGCCACTCGTCGATGGCCGCATATACAAAAGCAAAGCCAAGGGATGCTCCGTATCGCCACAGCACATTACCCGTCCACGTTAAAAGGAAGAGGAATGCAAGAGCCGCCAAGGATCCAAACTCGATCATGTGTGCAAGCTTGCGAATAGGAGTATGCATTTTGCTAACAAGGGCTTTTTGCTCGTCGGTGAGCTTATCCATGGGATCTTCCGGCTCTTCGGTGGTAGTCTCCTCAGGGGTAGTCTCGTCGGGAGTGGTTTCTTCAGGTGTCGTTTCTTCGGGTGTTGTTTCTTCGGGTGTTGTTTCTTCAGGTGTCGTTTCCTCAGGTGTCGTTTCTTCGGGAGTGGTCTCCTCAGGAGTGGTCTCCTCGGGAGTAGTCTCCTCGGGGGTCGTTTCTCCGGGTCTTGTTTCTTCGGGCTTTGTTCCTCCGGGAGTGGTTTCCTCCGGTTTTCCTTGCGGCGGTGTTGTGGACTCCGGCGGCGGAGAAAGCTCGGGAGGTGTTGTGATAATTTCCTCCGGTGCCTGGGTAAACCTATCGAAAAAGTCCTTGGGGATCATTTCAACAAAGTTGATGGTTACCTTTTGGCTAAGAAGGGCAGATTTGAGCGCGTTTTGCGAGGAAAACAAAAAAACCATGATCATGTTGCAAACAAGCAATATGCCAAGCAATATGCGCCAAAAGAGCACTTTCCTTTCTTTTTTTGCCATACAATATCTATCCTTTATAGTATTTGTTGTTCTCTAACAATATCATACCATAACTCCTATCAAAAAGCAAGCCTTTTTGCATGGCGGCAAGAAAATTTTTCACATTACCCACACAAAAGCAGCAGTGAGAGCCACAAAATAATATCGCTCTATCCCTCGGTGCGCGAAAGCAAAAGAATTAACCCCAACAGCAAAAGGCGGTCTTGATCCTCGCTCCGCTCTCCCTCTCCCCTCTCAAAAAGGCGGCGCAATGCGCCAAAATGAAAAGAAGGTTCGACGCTCAGCTTTTCGGCCGAAGGCAAAGACGGGTTTTCCTCTTTGACCTCTTGCGCCTCGGGCGCTTCTCCTGCGGTGGGAACACGCTCGACGGTTTCCTCCTCCAAGCTTTCGGCGCGCAAAAGACGGTCGGCAACGGGCGAGGCTTTTTCGCCAATACCGTCGCGCGGCATTTGCTTTGGCGGTTCGCGTTTGGGAATTTTGATAGGCTCGGTCGGCTGCTGCGAAAATGCCGAGCCGCCGTAATGCTCGGGCAAACGGACGGGACGTTGCGCATTATCTCCATAGCGTGAATACATATCGCGTCCTCCTCAAATCATTTTTTGCAGGGCATCGCCCAAGCGAGAAAGTCCCAAAAGCATATCGATGGCGCGGCAACGCTCGGGGGAAAGAAAAGGCTTGAGCGCAATCAACAAATCGTTCCGACAGCCTCGGCGGTCATGCTCCCCCGACGCTCTTGCAGGTGAAAGAGGAACGGGCGGCGAGGATTGCGCTCCCTGCACCATGGGGGCAAGCATTTTCATCACGTCGGGCAATTTTGCCATCATTTCGGGGTTAGAAAGAACACGCGAAATGCCATCGGCTACCCCCTCTCCGCTTGCCGTTGGCGGTGCGGCAGGTGCCTGCTCTGCAGTTGTTGCACCCCCACCAAGCATAGAGGAAATATTGCGCAAAAGATCGGGATTTGAAAGCAATGACCCGAGAAGCGCGCTCGGGTCTGCCGATTTTGGAGAGGTTGTTTCGATGTCACTCATAGGGTCACATCTCCCTTTTTAGAGTTTGTTGCGCTTGTTGCGGCGGTAATCCTCATATAGGCGGTTGATGCCATCAAGCTCATCCTCGCCAATGGAACCGAGTGCCGTTCGCACACTTTCAATGCTTTGCGGATTGATGCCAAGCTGCCCGGGGTCAATTCCCGTTTCGGTGGCGATCTTTTGGATCATTTGCCCCAACTGCTCGTCATTCATTGCCAACAAACGCTTCAACATTCTTTCATCTATTTGCATAACGTGTCTCCTTTTGGTTGAGATTTGATGGATATCAATGATAGTATATGTAAACAACAGCATAGATGACAAAAAAGAGCCTGCAGATTTTGAATCTGTCAGGCTCTTTGATGCTATGATACAGGCTACATCAAATCAAATATTGATTGTTGTATCGGAGCATCTGCATTTTTCGATGATACAATAATATCCACAATATACTCGTAATTTTTTACGAATGAATTCGGTATGAATATTATTTTTATATCTTTCTTTTTGCAAATATCCATCTTGGCTTTATCGGAATGTTCTCTATTAAACACACCAAAATGTTCGCCGCCATTAATTTCAAAGACTATTCTTGGCTTTTTAGCAAAGAACTTCGTTTCGTACAAAACCAAATCGAATTCTCTGTTGGAATTTGAGAACTCCGCTTCCCCTTTGAACAACTTGCTAAGTTTTACATTTCTTTCTGCCTCAAATGATTTATGACAAGAGCAAAAATGAGAAATGGTCTTATAGAATTCATCCTCGGCTTGACTTCCGTTTGAACTTCCTATTTCAATAGTCGCCGACTCATTTGGCGGAATTGATATACTACCGTTGTTCTTGACATAATCAATCAAATTATACAAATCGTCCTTCTTATCATCGGACAACACATTTAATACATCTGTATCTGCAGCGATAATAAGCTTGTTTTGGGCTCTTGTAACAGCGACATTGATTAATTCTTGATTGTTCTTAAGCCATTCAAAGGTTTTCTTACTTGTTTTTGCTGACAAAGCGGTTGACAGAATAATAGTGCTTTTTTCCGCCCCCTGAGCCGAATGCACAGTTCCGCAGCCAACTCCTTCTATATTCTTTTGCTTTAACAAGTCTGTAATCAATTCCTTTTGATTAACAAAGGGAGTGATTATAAACACATCGGTTAACTTATTTCTTTCAATATAGTTAACGATTTCGTTAGCTTCTTCAAAAGCTTCATTCCTTTGCTTAGCGTTTTTATTTTTGACACTCATTAACTCCAATTCACCCGAGCTACTTACAGCAGAAAGGTTTAAGGAATTATTGTAATATCGTTGATTTGAAAAATTAATTATCTTTCTACCACATCTATAATGATACTTGAGTAATATGTATTTCGAAATGTTATCATTTTCCAACATTACATCCAAGATAGAGTGGTTTTTATAATTATATTTTCGAGGTACATTGTACTTCGCCATCAAATCCCTATTTGTCTGATCTTCCAATGTGATAACCGGTTTCAATTGGTTGGGATCCCCTACCAGCAATAATGTACTTGCTCTGGCAATAGGAATTAAAGCCGTAGCAACATTACACTGCCCTGCTTCATCCATAATAACCAAATCAAACATAAAGTTAGGAGTACCTAATCTTCGTGATGAAATGTTGGTTGAAAAAATAACAGGAAATGCCTCAGAAAGCATCTTCATGTTATCATCGTTTTGAATCCAAGCATTAAAATCTGCTGCTCGTTCATCATCATCTTTAATCGAACAAATTTCAATGAGCGGCTTATATTTGTCTCGCTTTAGTTTTTCAATATACTGCAACGATTTGAAAAACAAAAATTGAGAAAGTTGGAAATTCTCATTGAGAGGAATAAATAGAGAAGTTACCTCTTCATTACTTATTTCCGGTAATTTGGCAAGTTCTAATTGCAATTCGTTAACGCGTTTTTTCAGTACGTCAACAATTTTACTATTGCTATCAGAAAGAGCTTGTGTGAATTTTTGTGCATTGTGAAGATAATTCTCTATTTCCACTCTTTTCTCTTGAATATTAAGAAGTTCAAGGAGTTTCTCGTTTTTATTGTCGGACGTTACTTTTATTTTTTCAAGCATCTCCTCTTTTGCTTGTTTGGAAGTGGACATTACATAATGATACACATCCAATATTCTTAGTGTTGCTTTTTTTACATCTTCTAAATTTCCAAGTCTCAAATACGGAAAATGAATGGTTTCCCCTCTGTATGAAAACTGAAGCTTTTCAACTATTCCGTCCACCGGCTTGTTGTTTGAGGAACAGATCAACATCGTTTTGTTGTTATAGAATGCACTCAAAACAACATTGATTATTGTTTGCGTTTTACCTGTTCCTGGAGGGCCCTGCACATAGGTAACAGGATATTTCATAGCATTATAAAGAACTCTCATTTGGTTAATATTGATTCTTCTATCATATATGATCAATGATGGTTCTTTTCTTCTGATATTATTTCTTTTGCTTATGTTTCCAAAAAAGGACTTAAGGGGAACTGGCAAATTATTGTTTTCGTACTTTTGTTCAATTACCTTGTAAGTATCTTCTAAATTAACCGTTATTTCTCGCTGCAAAATCATCATATCAGGACGAGTATTTACTACTTCTCTCCCCCTGAGATTTTCTTGAATCAATTCTAAGTATTCGTAATAATTTGCTTCAAATGTTTCGATGAATTTATCAACATCCATATTTACATAATTAAACAATGAATGCTTTCTTCCCTCTATTAAAAACGATTTGTTGAAATTTACTCGCTTGTCCAAAACCAATGACTTTCTTCTTGGATCAAAAGAAACATTATAATAAGCTATTACAAATTTGCTTTTACCCGAATCAATAGAAAAACAGTTAATCACCAATGAATAATGTGAATGTGAGGCTTTTTTTACATCATAATGGTAAATTTGTTTTATAATTTGCCCCATTTGTTCATCATTCAATTTATAAGACTTGTTCTTTCTTAAAATTGACAAATCCACGCCATCTATCAATGCATATTCCTTTTGACTGGGATCTCCGTCAAGAGTATTGCATTCTATGTAATAATTCAATACATTATGGTTGAAACGGTCATAATTCATCCACTGATATTTGTCAAGATTGGATTCTATTTTCTCTACAAGTTTATCTGCGCCTTCGTATGTGCAGAAATTCAAAACATTCGCACTTTTGATTCTGTCAAATTCTATTACACTTTCAATAGCATCCATAGACTTGCTACTATTGAACATATCGACCTTGAATCTTCTTGTCTTGGTATCAATATCTTTAATTGCAATCCAATACGATGTGGTTTCGTTTTGCTTGTTTTGATACGTAATTTCAAGCCACTTGGATTCTTTTATGGCTTTGCAAATATGATTTAAGATATCCATTATGACCTCCACTCCAATATAGTTATAAAAGTTTCAACACATCCTTCACCGTATCCACCACGGCAATGCATTTGCAGGTCTCAAGTTTTGAGCGATTTTGATGTCCGGATGCAACAAGTACGCAATCCACTCCCATTGCCGCGGCAACTTCGGCATCGTGATCGGTGTCGCCAATCATCAAGGCGCAAATGTCGGGGTTGGCTTGCTTCCACGCCACGCCAATGTCCTTTTTGCTTTTGGCGTGAATGTTATCAAGGCCGAGAAAGCCATCAAAGCGAGAGAGAATTCCCAAGCCTTCAAGCTGTCCGCGCAGCATGTTGACCTCGGTTGCAGAAAGGATCCACTGCCCCATTCCCTTCTCGTGGAGTGCATCCAAAACCTCGGGAATTTCGGGATAGGTGGTGGAATTCTTTGAGTATTCAAAATAATAATCCATCCACTCTACGGCAAGCTCGGCATAGGGCGTTTTTGCAAAATCAAATCCCATTCTCTCATAGTAGTCTTGAATGGGAAAGCCGAACAACGAACGGTATTGCTCAACCGATGTGACAAGCGGCAGGCCGTGTGCGCCAAGCAGGCGGTTGGCACTCTTGATGCAGGCATCAACGTCGTTGTAAATGGTGCCGTTAAAATCCCAAATGATGTGTGTGTATGCTGTTTTTTTCATACGTTCCTCTCTTTTTTTGTTGCCCTTGCGGGCAGAAATTTTTAGCAAAAACGGGGACTCCATCCCAATTTGGGGGCGGAGATGCTCCCTCCTCTTCCACGCCTTTCCACCACCGGATCGCTCTGCCTCCCTTGGCAAAATGCGTGGGTTGATTCCCACTTCCTTTTCCTGTATAATAGCACCATGCGGTGGTCCCGCCGCCGCAAATTTTGAGAAAAGGAGTGATTGTATGGTCACGACAACCAATCGGCCGGGCCGACATAATTTTCGGCGTTGGCTATGTGCTCTGTTTGCCGCAGTGATGCTTGTGGGTACCATGACGGTGGGCGCGTTTGCCGCCTCCCCCGCGCACCCAAAAGAATCGGTAGAGACCAACGTATACCTTGACGGCATTGAAATTCTTGACGGTGACTGCGTAATATGGCGCGACACCACCTTTGTCCCTTTGCGCAAGTTTTGCAATCTGTTTGACGGTTGCAGCTTTACGTGGGACGGAAAAACCAACACCGCAACGGTAAAAACCGAAAGCGGTATGACGCTCATCATTCAATCGGGCGCACTTTACATCTGGGCAAACGGCCATTATTTTTACACCGTTGAGGCGGTTCAAAATTGGGGCGGTAGCCTTTACGTTCCCATTCGCCCACTGGCGCGCGCCTTTAATGCCACCCTTGAGTGGAACAATTCTTTGCGCGCAGTTGAGGTAAGCTCCCCTAAGGGAACCCCTGCGGTGGCTTGGGCAAATTATGATGAGGACGATCTTTATTGGCTCGCTCGCATTATTTCTGCCGAGGCGCAGGGCGAGCCGCTCAAGGGTCAAATTGCCGTTGGCAACGTGGTGCTCAATCGCGTACGCCACACCTCTTACCCAAACACGATCTATGGCGTTATTTTTGATCGCAAGCACGGCACACAGTTCTCCCCCGTGTCCTTCGGTACGATCTACAACGAGCCCTCGGCATCTTCGATCATCGCCGCAAAGATTTGTCTTGAGGGATATTCTATTTCCAATTCGGCTCTGTTCTTTATGAATCCGCGCATTGCCACAAGCAATTGGATCTCAAAAAACAGACCTTATGCATTCACCATTGGCAACCACGATTTTTATAACTAAATCGTAAAAAAGAGCACAATGGGGATGGTTCGCATTTGCGGGCCATCCCCAATTTTTTGTTACTTTTTATTCTGCGGGAGTTTCTGCGGGTTCTTCAACAGGGCGCTCGGTAAGAGCCAAGCTGCTGATGTAAGCGTTGATAGCTGCAGAGTTGCCTGCATAGGTCAAGCCCTCTTTGTAAAGAGCTGCACAAGTGTGGAAAGCATATTTGCCAATAGCCTCAAGGCTTGCGGGAAGCTTGAGCTCTGCCAAAGCCGCGCACTTTTGGAATGCTTGTTGACCAATGGTGAGAGTACCCTCGTTGATGATAACGGTCTCAAGTGCTACACACTCAAAGAATGCGGCAACACCGATGTTTTCAACAGTTGCGGGGAACTCAACGGTCTTAAGGGAAATACAGTTCATAAATGCATAATCCTTAATTTCGGTCAAAAGAGAGCCTTCTGCAAAGTTGACGGTGCCAAGTGCTACACAACCGTAGAATGCACCAACGCCAACCTCGGTAACGTATGCAGGGAGTGTAAGGCTTTGCAGAGATACACACTCTCTGAATGCATAATCGCCAATGGTAAAGGTATGCTCGCTCATATCAAAGTCAGCATCGTGTACCTTGTAATCTTCCTCAGTGGGGAAGATCAAAGCGGAAATGCTGGAGCTGTTGAGAAACGCCTCTTTGCCAACACCGACAACGCGCAAATACTTGTCGGGCTCTTGCTCTCTTTCGTTGCCGGGAACCATAAAGTATGCGGGAATCTTGACTTCGTGAGCCTTATCGAGTGTGGTGGAGAATCCGGCAACGATAACGGTTTCACTGTCTACGTTTTCAAAACGGAAGGTGTCAGAACCGTGGGTTGCCGAGTCTACGATAACGGTGTTATCTCTGTATTTTTCGTCGTCGTTTGTTTCTTGTTTTTCTTTGTTGGAGCAAGCAGCAATAGAGAATACCATCAATCCTGCCAACAAAATTGCGAGAAGTTTTTTCATAATGTTCCTCCTGCGAAAATACATATATATAAGATTATACAAGATTAGAATCAAAAAGTCAATAGATTTTTCCCGATTCTTTGTAAACATTTTGTTATTCTTGGACCTTTGGGGGCAGCCCACTCCCACTCTTGGCGTTTTGCTCCCACTCTATTGACAAGCACTCCCTTTGTGTTGTATAATGATAAGAGAAATACAAAACGAGGGAGGAGACCTCATGTTATCGTCAACGTTTAGTGCAGGACTGTGCGGAATTGACGGCTTTCCCGTAACCGTAGAGTGCAACCAAAAGAATAATTTGGAGGGTTTTGACCTCGTTGGCCTGCCCGACATGGCCGTGCGCGAAGCAAAGGAACGCGTAAGAACCGCCTGCTACAACAGCGGCTACAGCTTCCCCTATGCGCGCATCACCGTAAACCTTGCCCCCGCCGACCGCAAAAAGGAAGGCTCTGCCTTTGATGCCGCCATTCTTTGCGCCATTTTTCACAGCAGCGGCATTATTCGTCGCGGCGTGGACATGACGGGAAAATGCATTGTCGGTGAGCTTTCACTCTCGGGCGAATTGCGCGGCGTGCGCGGCATTTTGTGCATGTGTGTTGCCGCAAAGGAGCACGGCTTTACCGAGTTCTATGCCCCCGTGGAAAACGCACGTGAAGCCGCCGCAGTTGAGGGAATTACGGTTTATGCCGTACCCAATATTCGCGCGCTCGTTATGCACCTCAACGGTGAGGCACCGCTCTCGCCCGTGGAATATGACCGCTCGGCTTTTTCGGATGCCGTAACGCGCCATTCCCTTGATTTTATCGACGTACGTGGGCAAGCAATGGCAAAAAGAGCCATGGAGATTGCCGCCGCGGGCGGACACAATATTTTGCTCATCGGCCCTCCCGGCACGGGCAAGTCGATGCTTGCAAAACGCCTCCCTACCATTCTTCCTCCCCTGACCTTTTCCGAAGCGATCGAAACAACAAAGGTGCATTCGGTTTCGGGAACGCTCCCCGAGGGTGTATCTCTCCTTTCGGCGCGTCCTTTCCGCTCCCCTCACCATACGATGAGCCCTGTGAGCCTTGTAGGCGGTGGCGTGAACCCCATGCCGGGTGAAATTTCGCTTGCCAACAACGGCGTGCTCTTCCTCGACGAGCTGCCCGAGTTCCCCAAGCAGGTAACCGATGCCTTGCGCCAACCGCTTGAGGACCGTCGCGTGACCATTACGCGTGCCAGCGGACGCGTCACCTTCCCCTGCTCCTTTATGCTTGTGGGTGCCATGAACCCCTGCCGTTGCGGATACTTTGGCCACCCCACTCACCCCTGCACCTGCCGTCCCGATGACGTCAAGCGCTACATCTCTCGCATCAGCGGACCGATGCTTGACCGTATGGACATTCAAATAGAGCTTCCTTCCCTTTCCTATAACGAGATCTCCGCTCCCGATGCCAAAGCCGACACCTCGGCAACCATTCGCGAGCGCGTAACCGCCGCCCGTAAATTTGCACGCGAGCGCATGGGAGAGGATTCCCCCATTTTTTGCAATGCACAGCTCGATGCGCGCGGCATTCAACGCTATTGCACGCTCGATGCCGATGCCTCGGCTCTGCTTGCCGCCGCCTATGACCGCATGGGTCTGAGCGCGCGCGGATACGACCGTATTTTGTGCGTGGCACGCACCATTGCCGACCTTGATGCCTCAGAAACCATTCGTGCACCGCACGTTGCCGAGGCCATTCAATTGCGCAGCCTTGACCGCAAATATTGGGGATAACGACAAAAAACAAGGACATTTTCTTTTATGAATTTCAAAAAATACATCGGTGACCGCGCCTTTTACCGCTCCCTTTTGGCGGTTGCCGTGCCCATTATCATTCAAAACAGCATTACCAACTTTATCAGCCTACTCGATAACGTTATGGTGGGACAAATCGGCACCGAGCAAATGTCGGGCGTCTCTATTGTCAACCAGCTGTTGTTTGTTTTTAACCTTTGCATTTTTGGCGCTCTCTCGGGCGCGGGATTGTTTGGTGCACAATTCTTTGGCAACAAAGAATATGAGAATTTAAAGCACACGTTCCGCTATAAGGTCATTATTTCGATGATCATTTTTGCCGGAGCCATCGGACTTTTTCTCGTTGCGGGCGAGCAACTGATCTCCCTTTATCTGCACGAGGGCGGCGAGACAGGTGACCTGGCCCTGACCCTCCACTACGCCAAAAAATATCTTGCCATTTCGCTTTTCGGCCTGTTCCCGTTTACACTAACGCAGATCTATGCAAGCTCCTTGCGCGAGGTCAAGCACACCGTGCCCCCTATGGCCGCAGGCATTATTGGCGTTTGCGTAAACCTCTGCTTAAACTATGTGCTTATTTTTGGCAAACTCGGCGCACCCGCCTTGGGCGTTGAGGGCGCGGCACTCGCCACCGTTATTTCCCGCTTTGTTGAGTGCATTTGTGTAATTATATGGACACATTTGCACACAAAAGAATGCCCTTTTATTGTGGGCGTGTATCGATCTTTTCGCATTCCGCGCGAGCTTGTGCGCTCCATTACTATCACAGGTACTCCTCTGCTCCTCAACGAAACCCTGTGGGCGGCAGGTCAGGCAATGCTCCTTCAATGCTACTCCTTGCGCGGCATTGCCACCGTTTCGGCAATGAACATTTCGGGCATCGCCTTTAACACCTTCTCGGTTCTCTATTTTTCAATGGGAACGACCATCTCCATTCTCGTCGGTCACCGTCTTGGCGAGGGAGACCTTGAAAAGGCGGCAAGCGATGCAAAGAAAATGATCGCCTTCTCCGCTCTGTTGGGCGTGATCTCCGGCGTTTTGATCGCTACCTGCTCGCTCTTCTTCCCAAATCTTTACAACACCACCGAGGAAGTTCGCGCCCTGGCTTCTTCCTTTATCATTACCGTTGCCGTCAGCGCGCCCATTCAAGCCATACTCAATGCCTCTTATTTCACACTCCGTTCGGGAGGCAAAACGCTGCTTACCCTGCTGTTCGACTCGGCATACGTGTGGTGCTTTACCATTCCGCTTTCTTATTGCATGATCCGTTTTACAAGCCTGCCCGTCGAATGGGTATACTTTATGTGTTACAACTCAGATATTATCAGATGCATCATCGGTATCGTTCTTGTGGGCCGTGGAATTTGGCTCAACGACCTTACCAAAAAGCATTGATGAATTGAAAGAAAGGACCTTTTTATGACCGAACTTTTATCGCGCCTGTTTGTAAAAAATTACCGTGATGCGCAAAACCCCACCGTTCGCACCGCCTACGGAACCATGGTCAGCATCACCGGTATTATCGTCAACCTCGTTCTCTTTGCCGCCAAATTTTTGGTAGGTACACTCTTTGGTGCCATCTCGATTGTGGGTGACGCCGTAAACAATCTTTCGGATGCCGGCACACAGATCATCTCGCTCATCTCCTTCCGCATTGCCGCAAAGCCTGCCGACCGCGAGCACCCCTTTGGGCACGCGCGGATCGAATACGTATCCTCGATGATCGTTTCCTTTTTGATCCTGCTTATCGGCGTGGAGCTGCTCCGCGAATCGGTGGCAAAGAT
>JAGBSQ010000079.1 GCA_017631775.1 Clostridia bacterium
CGGCGCTGTTTGCTTGCAGGATGGACGCGCAATGGCTTACGGCGGTGTTTTGTGGGCGCCCTTTGAAGGGCAGATCACAAACATTGCCACACACCCCGATGCACGCAGATGCGGCATGGGAGCGGCTGTTTTAGAGCATTTGATAGAGGTTGCCCAGGCGCGACCCGATTGCGAGCAGCTTTCTCTTGAGGTGCGTGTTTCCAACCTGCCTGCCATTGCGCTTTATGAGCGTTACGGCTTTTTGAAGATGGGTCTTCGACGTGGATTTTACAAACACCCCACCGAAGATGCCTTTGTAATGTGCTTGTCTCTTGACGGTACAAAAAATTGACTTGAGGACGAATTCTATGTATATCTTGGGAATTGAAAGCTCCTGCGACGAGACGTCTGCCTCTGTAGTAGAAATGGGGGAGGGCATACGTGCCATTCGCTCCAACATTGTAGCATCGCAAATTGAGGTGCATCGCGTTTACGGCGGTGTTGTACCGGAGATTGCGAGCCGCGCACACATCGAGGCTATCTCCAATATTACCTACGAGGCGCTTCAAACCGCAGGTGTCAGCCTTAGCGAAATTGATGCCATTGCCGTTACCGCCTTTCCCGGCCTTATCGGTGCGCTTTTGGTAGGTGTCAACTTTGCAAAATCCTTGGCGTATGCCAACAATATACCGCTTGTTGCCGTTAACCATATTCACGGTCACGTGGCGGCGGCGTATCTTTCCAACCCCGATCTCAAGCCGCCTTATTTGGCGCTTGTCGTTTCGGGTGGACACACCGCATTCTATCGCGTTGACGAGGAAACCACCCTTGTTGAGATCGGTGGAACACGTGACGATGCCGCAGGCGAAGCGTTTGATAAGATCGGCCGTGTGATCGGTCTTCCTTATCCCGGCGGTGCAGCGCTTGATAAGCTTGCTTATGAGGGCGATGCAAAAGCGATCACCTTGCCGTCTCCCGCACTTGCAGGAGATACGCTCGATTTCTCTTTTAGCGGTATTAAAACTGCAACCCTCAATTACCTTAACAGCATGGCGCAAAAGGGCGAAGAGATCAATGCGGCAAACGTAGCGGCAGCTTATACCGATAAGATCGTTAAGGCGATCGTGAACAAGGCAGAGCTTGCTTTGGAGGCTAGCGGCATGAAGACCTTGGTGTTGGCAGGCGGTGTTGCGGCCAATTCGCACCTGCGCGCCGCTCTTGAAAAAATGTGCAAAAAGAAGGGGATTCGCCTCTGTATGCCCGAGCGCGCACTGTGCGGAGACAACGCTGCAATGATTGCAGCGGCAGGCTATTATGCCTTCCAAAAGGGCAATCTTGCAAACACCTCGCTCAATGCGTCAGCATCCGATGACGGACTTTAAAAAGCACAAAAAAATCGCAAAAAATCAATTTCGTCACTTTGAACGAAATTTTCAAAAAAATTGAGTTTTCCACTTTTCCACAGGAGTTTTCCACAGGTTGTGGGTATTTGGTGGAGGGTTTGGATTTTACTTTATTTGGTTATATAAAAATCACCAAAAAGCAGAATTTTAGCCCCGATTTGTGGAAAAGTATGTGGAAATTGTTGGAAACTGGTAAAAAAATCCATTGTGGAAAACTTTTTTCGAGCCGATGTGACACCTTGTGACAGCATTCAACAAATTTGGTTATAATGCCCAAAACACTAAAAATGCCATTTGGCAACTGCTTACGTATGGTAGAGAAGGGATCGTAGTATGACAGATTTTGATAACAAATTAAATAAAGAAAAGAAAACCGAGCGCATCGATCGCCCGTTTGTTTCACCTGCTGTTATTCGCCGTTTGCCGCGCTATTTTCGCTATTTACGCGAGCTCTTGCGCGAGGGAAAAACACGCATCAGCTCGGGTGAGCTTTCCGCGCGCATGCAGGTAACCGCATCGCAGATCCGTCAGGATCTCAACTGCTTTGGCGGCTTTGGTCAACAAGGCTACGGCTACAACGTCAGCTATCTCTATTCCAAAATTTCCGATCTTCTCGGTGTCGGCATGGGCCTTCAAGCCATTATTGTGGGCGCAGGTGACCTTGGTCGCGCGCTTGTGCGCTCCGATATGTTTGAAAAGCGCGGACTTGATATCATCGCGCTCTTTGACGTCAACCCCGAGCTTATCGGCAAGGAGTACGGCGGCGTAAAGGTTTATGACATGAAGGAGCTCGAAGAATTTTGCCAAACCCACACGGTCGATATGGCTGTTTTAACTTTGCCCAAAGCAAAGGCCGAGGAGGAATCCGCGCGCTTGCTTTCCTTGGGGGTTGAAGGCTTTTGGAACTTTACCGGCAAGGAGCTCTCCTTCTTGCCCAACAGCGCGGTTGTGGAGAACGTACACCTTGGCGATTCTTTAATGAGCCTGAACTACGAGCTTTGCCGTCGCAAGAGCGAAAAAGACAAAAAACGGATAAAGGAGTAAGACAATGAAATTGAATTTTTGGCAAGAGGTTTTGGTCTTGCCCGCATCCGTTCTCTCGCATTTGGATGCAGCAACGCCCGAGCAGCTTCGCGTGCTTCTTTGGTTGGCGTCTGATCTGACGCTTGCAACCAAGCATAAGCAATTGGCAAAGCTTGCCGGTTGTGACGTTCATGCCGCACGCGATGCAGTCAAGTTTTGGTGTGAGCACGGTGTAATGGGAGAGGAAGCAGAGGCTGCTACTCCCGCAATGGCACCTGCCCCAGCAGAGGCTCCCGTTAAAAAGAAGCTGCAACGAGCAGACGAATTGCCCAATTATACATCCGGCGAGCTTTCCGATCTTTTGGAGGCGCGCCAAAGCGTGCGCTTGCTGATTGACGAAGCGCAAAGAATTCTTGGCAAAATGTTCAACCCCAGCGACGTCAACATTATGGTTGGCATGCTTGATTATTTGGGCATGAACGAGGAGTGCATTCTCCTTTTGCTCGCGCATTGCAAAAAGATCGGCAAGAGCAATTTGCGCACCATTGAAAAATTTGCATATACCCTTGTAGATAAGGGCATCAACGACGTGGAGGCGATGGAAGCAGAGATCTGCGCTATGGAGGCCATGTACACCTTTGAAGGGGAAGTGCGTGCGCTGTTTGGCATGAAGACACGTGCCATGACAAGCAAAGAAAGCAAAATGCTTTCGGCATGGCTTTCCTTTGGCTATGACATCGGTATTGTTCGCACGGCTTACGAAATCACCGTCAATGCCACGGGCGAGGCTTCTTTGCCTTATACAAACGCTATTCTCGAAAAATGGAATGCCAACGGTTGGAAGACCGCTGCCGAAATTGAGGCAGGCATGAATGCCGAAAGAGAGAAGCGTGAAAATGCTGCCAACAAAAAAGAACTTGGCAACAGCTTTGATACAGACGATTTCTTTGAGGCGGCACTTGAGCGCGGTTTCCGCGAGCGTAGCCGCGAGTAAGGAGTTCTTATGGGATATAACAAAGAAAATTTCAAGCGCATTCGCGCGGAATACGAGACCAAAGCATTTGCGGCACAAGAAGAAGCAGATGCACGTCGCGACGAGCTTTATATGGCAATTCCCGAGCTGTACGAAATGGATCGCCGACTCTCGCAATTTGGTCTGCGCATTATGAAGGCGGCTCTTGCAAAAGAGAACACCGAAGAAAAGATTGCTGAATTGCGCGCCGAAAACGAGCGCATCACAAGTGCACGTGCCGCACTTTTGGCAAGCCATGGCTATCCTGCCGACTACAGCGAGCCCAAGTATGAGTGCACCGCTTGCCGCGATACCGGCTACGTGGGCATTAAGATGTGCTCTTGCATGCGTGAGCGCTTGGTTGAGGCAGGCATGTATTCCTCGGGTCTTGGAGCTCTGATGCAAAAACAAACCTTTGCAAATTTCTCCTGCGAGTACTACCGTACCTCGCCCGATGCATATCGTGTAATGCAGGATAACTACCGTTATCTTTTGCGCTATGCCGAGAACTTTGCGCTCGAGGCAGGCAAGGCGATTCCCGAAAGTCTCTTGTTCCTTGGCGGCACGGGACTTGGCAAAACCCACCTTTCCACCGCGATTGCGCGCGTGGTCACCGAGCGCGGTTACGACGTTTTTTATAACAGCGCAGTTGGCATGATCTCGGATTTTGAAAGTCGCCGTTTCGGCAACGGTGTGGCGGCAACCACCACCGATGATACCACGGCTTACACCGAGTGCGATCTTCTCATCATCGATGACCTTGGCACCGAGGTAGTCAATCAGTTTACACTGTCTTGCCTCTACCACGTTATCAACACAAGACTCAATCTCCAAAAGCCGACCATCATCAGCACAAACCTGACTCCGGGTGAGATGCGCAAGCTTTACAGCGACCGTATTTCCAGCCGACTGACCGGCGAATTCCAGGTAATTCCGTTCTACGGAACCGACGTTCGCAAGCAAAAATTGCAATCCAAATAAAAAAACTGCATATTTTTAATAAAAAGTTGATAAAAAAAGTAAAAAATTAAGATAAATATTCAAAAAACTATTTACAAATTGCAAAAAAGAATGTATAATGTAAGTGGATAATTTTATTCACGTCTTTTTGACGTGAGGAAGGAACGGGCATATTATGAGTACAAACGACAACAAAAAAGATATTCTTTTATCTACACTTTTGGCAGCAGACGCAGTAGTTGCATCTGTAGCAGGCGCAAAGCTTTTCCAAAAGTTGGCTACCAAGGCTGCTGTAAACGGTCTTGATCTTGCAAAGGTTAAAAAGACCGGTGCCGGTGTTGGCATGGGTATTTGTTCCGGTATTCTTATGGCTGGTGATTTCATTCCCACCCTTGCGCAAGCAATCGATCGCGCTTGGATGAAGCAAGAAGCACCTGCTGAAGAAGAAGTAGTAGAAGAAGCTACCGAGGAGCTCGTAGAAGAAGTTGTTGAAGAAATCGTTGAAGAGCCCGTAGAAGAAGTAGTTGAAGAAGTAGTTGAAGAGGTTGTAGAAGAGGTTGTTGAGGAAGCTCCCGTTGAAGAGGTTCCCGTTGAAGAACCCGCTGTTGAAACAGTTGCTGCTGTTACCGAAGAACGCTCCGACGACGAAGAAGAAGAGGAAGAAGGCTTTGGCTTTAGCACCGCAGGTCTTGAGTTCTTTGACGCTATGGAAAAGCCCGAAGAATACGCTGCACTGCAACAACAAGAGGCAGAAGGTCTTGTTCAAATCGTTACCCGTTACCGCCGCAGCTTTATGTCTCGCCTTGTTCAATCTCAAGGTGACGTTCAAGCATATTACACCGAAATCAAAAACAAGCTTCTCTCTTACAAGGGCGTTAAGGGCCGCATCAGCTGGGGCAATGAGTCCTTCAACAAGGGCAGAACCTACATCGCAAAGGTAAATGCAAAGTCCAAGACCTTGTATCTCTACCTTGCACTCGATCCCGCAACTCTTGAAGAGGGCACCTACAACTTTGAGGATATGTCCGGCAAGAAGAAGTATGAGAACGTTCCCGTACTCGTAAAGATCAAGGGTCCTCGCAAGCTGAAGTATGCACTTGAGCTCATCGATAAGATCTGCCAAGAAAATCTTGCTCTTCCCGAAGTTAAGAACTTCGAGCCCACCGACTATACCGTTCCTTACTGGAGCACCGAAGAGTTGGTTAAGACCGGTCTTGTAAAGAAGATGGTAGCAGGTATGCCCGTTGAGGCATTTGACACCACCGTTGCTCCCACCGAGACCAATGTTGACGTAACACTCGCATAAAAACAAAATTTGCATAAAAAAAGAGATACGGCGCACACTAACGTCGTATCTCTTTTTTGATTTACACAGTATTTTGTGAAAGGAGTGACACACTATGTCACAAGCAGTTCGCACCAAAGATACCGCAGCGCTCTTGAAAGCGATTTATAAAAACGTCAAAATGGCAAGCGATTCCATTCTCAACCTTATGCCAAAGGTAAAGGATTCCAAGCTCAAAAATGACCTGACCGTTCAGCTCAGCGTTTACGAAGCCTATGCATCGCGCGCGGCAAAACTCCTTGCCGACGAGGGTGCAAAGCCCGAGGAAGAGGGAACCGTCACAAAGCTTGCCTCCAAGTGGGGAACCATGATGAACACCATGATGGATTCCACCTCCACACACATCGCAGAAATGATGGTAGAG
>JAGBSQ010000080.1 GCA_017631775.1 Clostridia bacterium
CCAAATACAACGAAATATTCGGCACCAATTACTCCACGCTCAATTACGACACTTTTGTACCGCACAAGGTAATGCTGTCGCACTATGGTTATGAGGATGAAGAGCACAGCTCCCCGTTGTTCCAAAAGGAAGTTACCATTCTCGCCCTCCATACTGCCGCTTCTTCCTGTGGAACGATTTATGCTTCTCCAAGCGTTTATGAACTTTTCAAAAAAGATGCGGTGAGAGAAATTGCTCTCTATATGGATGGTGTCGACGGTATCGGAAACACGATGGAACTGATGGAAGACCTCAATTACACTCCGCATAGTTTGGCCATTGAGGGGATTCACACAATGACTAGGGCGGTAGACGTTTTTATTCCCATTTTCGAATTGATTGCCATTGTGCTTTGCGTTGGCGTTGTTTTCATTTTGATCAGCTTCTCTTCCAGAATGATTAAAGATAAGATGCACGAAATCGGTATCTTGAAGGCACTTGGAACGCAAAACGGAACCGTAGGCACGGTGTTTGGCTTGCAGGTTGTTCTGATTGCATTGCTGACGTGCATTCTTTCGGTGGCAGGGTATTATTATTTCATCGACCTTGCCAATGACGTATTGATTGAATCCTTAAAGCGGTTGGCACGTGGACACATTGTGCTCGATCTTGATTTCCTAATCTTCCAAAAGGGAATTGCAATTCAAAATTGCGTTCTCGTGGTTGTTCTTGCTATTGTAGCGCTCATTCCTCCCATGATCAGGGTCAAGGTCATCAAACCCGTCAAGATTATCAAAACAAAAGACTAAAAAGAAACCCCGTATGCGTTTTCTTGCATACGGGGTGCATTTTATTGTGTTTTATTACTTTTGCGAAAGCTTTTTGATAAATTCATAAATTTCCTCGCCTACGGCGGTGACCTCGGCTTCAAACTCGGCGGCGGTCACGCGCAAAATGCCCGAGTGGACTGCCGAGAACTGCAAAAGCTTATCGCCCGAAACCATGCGAACGTTATAGTTGGGACCAAGCTCGTGCATCATTCGCTCAATGTAGGCGTCGGCAGTTTGATTTTCCTTTGTGTAAATGATGCGGTAGCCGTCGTGCGTGATCTCCGAACCTGCGCCGTCGGGAACAAGGTAGGCATCAAACACGAGGGTCAATTCGGTTTTGGTAAAGGCGACGTAATTGCTCAAAATATCCATCAGCGTCTCGCGTGCTTTTTCCAAACTGAACTCTGCAACCTCGCGAAGAGACTCCCAAGCATAAATGACGTTGTATCCATCCACAATTACCATGTGCTTTTGCGGTGTTGGCTTTTTGTGGGGGCGTTTTTTCTCCTCTTTGGCGGAGTTGATGCGTTTTTCACCGTATTGCTTACGGCGAATTGGGCCAAAGGAGCGCAGCATCAAGGCTTCAATTTCGTCATCGCTCAACTGATACTTGTTGGCAAGCTTTTGGGGAGCGGGGAGAATGTTTGCTGCGGCATCCTCAAGTGTTACGTTGGCTTCAAGATGCTTCCAATCATCCACCTCATCCCAAGGAACAACAACGCCTGCACCGTGCTCGCAAAATACCGAGCGCGGTGTGTTTTCAAGGTCGGCGGTAGGGTCATAATTTGCAGAGGCAACGACCTCTTCTTGGTTGTGACAAGGCTCATAACCGTCAGATGTGCAGGAAATATGCCCCTCGCCGCGTGTGTAAGAAATGAGCTCGTGCGGATAATCGTGCAATGTGGAAACGGGAGCGCGACCAACGATGAAGGTTCTTTCATCGGTTGCATTTTCCAATTCAAAGGTTGCCGCGCGCATTTGCAAATCAGACATTGCGCGACCGACAAAATAGGAGGGAATATCAATGCGGAATTTGTAATACGGCTCGAGCAAAACGCACCCCGATTGCATCAATCCTTGACGAACGGCACGCAGAGTTGCTTCGCGAAAATCGCCACCCTCTGTGTGTTTTAGGTGTGCACGTGCCGCAACAAGCGTGATTTTTGCATCGGTCAGCATCGCGCCCGTCAGCGTTCCGCGATGTACTTTTTCATAGAGGTTAAAAAGAATTAGGCGTTGCCAATTTAGGTCAAGGGCGTTTGGCGGTAGATGCACGTCAAAGGAGAGCCCCGAACCCGAAGGACGGGGTTCAATCAAAAGCTGTACCTCGGCATAGTGACGGAGCGGTTCAAAGTGACCGATGCCAACAGAACGCGCGGCAGGTTTTTCTTTGTAAAGGATTTTGCCCGTATCAAGCTCGCAAGAAATTCCAAAACGGTCGAGAATGAGGCGGCGTAAAAGATCTATCTGCACCTCACCCATCAATCTCGCTTCAATTTGAGCAAGCTCGGTGTTCCAATACAAGTGCAAAGAGGGTTCCTCTTCTTCCAATTCCTTGAGCTTCGGGAAATACACCATGGGGTCACAACCGTCGGGGAGTGCGATGCGATAGGAAAGAACGGGTTCAAGCACCGGGCGCCCTGCATCGCTTTCAAATCCCAATCCTTGCCCTATAAAAGTCGATGAAAGACCGACAACGGCACAAATCTCTCCTGCTTCGGCTTTGTTAACTTGCTCGAACTTTTCACCCGAATAGAGCCGCAACTGATTGACTTTTTCACGCATTTGCTGACCGTCGGGAGTGAGATAGAAAATCTCATCGCGTGCGCGGAGAGTTCCTCCCGTAATCTTAAGATAGGTCAGTCGTGTGTTGCCGTCACGTGCAATTTTGTATACACGTGCGCCAAAATCGGCACTTTCATAGAGAGGGGAAAGGGTAAAACGGTCGAGTATGCCAAGCAGATGTTCGACACCCGTCAGGCGCAAAGCCGAACCGAAGAGAACAGGGAACAGGCGACGCGCGGCAACTGCCTCGGCAATTTCTTCATCCAAAATAAGCTCGACCAACGAAAAGCCTTCCAAAAATTCCTCATCCGCCATTGCTAATTTTTCGTCGCGCTCGGCATCGTTTTGTGCCTCGTGGAAGGCAACGCATCGAGGCGAGAGCGTGCGCGCAAGCTCTTCTTCCATCTCTTCGGCAAGCTTTATGGAGATGTCGGTTTTGTTGACAAAAAGAAAGGTGGGAACGTTGTAATATTCAAGGAGTTGCCAAAGCGTTCTGGTATGATTCTGCACCCCATCTGTCGCGCTGATGACCAGAATCGCATAATCCAGAAGCGCAAGCGTTCTTTCCGCTTCTGCGGAAAAATCCACGTGTCCCGGGGTGTCAAGCAGAATAAAATCGCACACAGGTGTAGAAAAACGCGCTTGTTTTGAAAAAACGGTAATACCGCGTTCGCGTTCTACGGGATTGGTATCGAGATAGGTGTTACGGTGGTCAACGCGACCGATCGAACGAATTTTGCCGCACAAGTAGAGCATCGCTTCCGAAAGTGTTGTCTTGCCTGCATCAACGTGGGCGAGGATGCCAATGGTGAGCTTCTTTTTCACGTTCCGTCTCCTTTCGTTTGTCTTTTTATAACATTATACCACGCTCACGCACGAATTTCAACATTTTTTGAGTGAATAAAAGTTTACAAAAAGCGCTTGACACCGGAAGAGGGAAATGTTAAAATGAAATTACAAACAAATTTTGCGTTTAAGGAGAGACACCATGAAAAGATTAAGCTTTTTGTTGGCATTGCTGATGCTGCTTTTGTGCAGTTGTTTGCCAATTGATCTCGAA
>JAGBSQ010000081.1 GCA_017631775.1 Clostridia bacterium
AAAGGGCTTGGTAAATTGAATACCGGAGTCCCAGTTTTGATTGTTTACCATAAAGATAACGGTATCTTCGGGCAGATCACAATCAGCTTCTCTTACAATTTTAAATTTGCGGGCATCCTTTTGACCTTCGTAGCCGGTTACGGTGATGCCGTGCTCTGCGAGTGCATCCATCATACCAAGCCACTTGTTGGTAAAGTGCTGTCCTTCATAGCCGTAGTAGTTATACAATGCAAAGAAAATTGCATTTTTTGTTCCTCTAAAGGACTCGATGTTGGGATCCCCTTCTTCGGTTTGGTTGCCACCGAAAACGAAAAAGTTTTCGAGCTTACATGCAGACAAAGAATAGCAGGAAATAACAAGTACGACAATTATTGTTAATCTTTTCAAAAAATCCAATCTTTTACGCTTCATTTTTGGAGTCTCCTTTGTCATTCAGTTGCAATCTTTTTTCTTTCCAAATGTATCTTCTCATCTTTACCCAGTTGAGGAACTTGTACTTATCAACCATGTAAACGAGTACTGCAAATACGCTGAAGCCGTTGATCAAGCTGGAAACCGTTGCGGTGAGTGCATTGTCGAAGCCGTATGTGTAAAGCAGGGTCGTGCCGATAACAGCAAGCAACAAACCAACGATTTGGTTGCTGTATCTTGCAAGAATACCGCCGATGAAGATGGGCAGGAAGTTCTTGAATACCGTACCACTGGAAGCAAGGTTTACGTTGATGGAAATGCTTGCGGTACCGCAAGAGCTCATTACTTGGTAAACCGCGATAAGAGCACCTGCAATGATAAAGCTTACGATACAGTGGGAAATCTCATTGATACCGGTATCAACACAAATCTTTTGGTTGTAAACCAGCGCCAGCTTGTTATAACCGTATCTGGTATAGCAAAGAGCGGACGCCATGATTACGCAGATGATGAGAAGAAGCGGGATCAGGATGATGGGTTCTTGGAAGAAGCTGGTGGTGTGAGGGCCCATTGCAAGGTTAACGGTACCGGTAGAACCGGTTGCGGTTGCAACAACCTGTGCAATACCTTCGTATACCAAACACATACCACGAGAAATAACAATGGGGGGGAGCTTGGTGGAAATGAGCACCAAGGAGTGAATGAAGCCCAATACCATGCCGAACAAAATGCTCAAAAGCAAGAATTGGAAGATGTGTTCTACGGTGTCAACACCGGGAACGATGAGAGATGCAAGCAAGCAAGCCAAAATACCGGTAGCACCCAGGGAGAAGTCCATTCTACCGGAGTTGAGGTTGGTATTGAGCGCGAGCGCTGCGATCAGGGTCATCAGAATCGTTCTGCCCATGATCATAATGTTGCTGAAGTTATCAAAGGAATCACCAATGATGAACAAGCCAACACCGTTTGCGCGAGACATGATGCACGCGATAACAATCATCAATGTGGGGCAAAACAGAGACCAGAAGAGTTTGGTTCCCAATCTCTTTGTTTTGGGATTGTTGAGAACAGAATTATTAAATTTAATAGGGTTTGTATAATTCATCATTGAATGCTACCTCCCGATGCTAACATTTTTGTTCTTGTATCCCACATATTTGCAAGAGATACCAAAATGAAGATGGCGCCCTTTACCATGTAGGAGTAGTCACCTACTTGGAAAGTCGGGGTAGAAATTGCTGCGAAGAATTCATCGAGGAATACCGAGAAGAATGCACCGATAACTGCGCAGCTAACTTTGGACTTGGGACCGCCGCTGGTGGTCATACCGCCAAATACGATAGCGATAACAACGTTCAAGCCTACTTGACCGAGAACGGTGGTGGAGCTGTACATACTACCGCTCATAGAGGAAGCAAACAGGAAGCCGCAAATACCAAGGCCTACACCGGAAATTGCGAAGGAGATGATACCTGCTCTCATAAGGTTGATACCGTTGAATCTTGCAGCAACCTTATTGGAACCGATAAACTTATTTCTTCTACCAACCTTGGTGTAATTGAAAATGAACCAGCAAATAACAAAGAATACTGCCAAGAACAATGCAAAGAACCAAGCCTTGGAGTTCATACCTGCATTAACGGTAATCAGTCCGCCGTATTCACCGATAATGGCTTCGTGAACAGCCGCGATGATGTTCATCATGGTCAGCGTCATAACCATTACAGGCAGGTTGAGCATGGTTGCAAGAATTGCATTGAGGATACCGAGACCTGCGCCGACAACAACCGCAAGAATGAGGGAGAGGGCGAGGTTGGAGGTGGAGTTGTAGGTCAATGCCGCAACGGTTGCACACATCAGGGATGCATTACCAAGCGACATATCGAAACCGCCTTGCGAGTAAATGAATACCGCACCGGTTGCAACAACTGCTACGAAAATACTGTTGTTGATAACGTCACCAAGGTCGCCGGCATATCCGGTAATGTTCTTGCCGATAAAGTATGCGGCAATAACCAGGATGAGCATGCAAAGCGGAACCAGGTTAACGTAGAACTTTTTGTCGGTTAAGGTTGCCTTAATGTTAAGGGTAGCTTTTGTTTCAATGAGCTTGTTTCTAACACTTTCGATGGAAGAAACGATGCCGGTCACGTTGTAGACCAGCTTGGTGTATTCCTCATGCAGGAATACTCTTTTGAGCTTGAGCTCTTTGATTTCCTCGTTGTAACGGTTCTTTTCTTGGATCTTTGCTCTCTTGCAAGCGGTCTCCAAGCCGAACTTAACGTTTTTGAACTCTTTGGCATCGGTGTCGTTTGCGTGCTTTTGGGTAGCTTCTGCCAAATCGGTCACCAATTTTTTATCCAACTGTTCAACGTTTGCAACGTGCGCTTGCTTGAGCGCTACCAATTGCTCTTTGATGTACTGCTTTAATTCAGCATCTTTTGCTTCGTAAATCTTTTTGATTTCTTCTTTAAGAGTGTTGATGCTCTCTTTTGTTTTAGCATCCTCGCTCAACTCGGTAAAGTCTATTACTCGTTGTACTAATGCTTGATCGAAGAAATTAAAAATTACATTTGTATTTCTTTCCATAAGTACTCCTTTCTTAGATCATATACTCAATGATTTGCTCTTGAGTCAAATCTTTGTCACGTGTAAATTCTTTGGTGATCTGTCCGTCTTTCATGATCAAAATTCTGTCGGACATACCGATCAGCTCGGGGAGCTCTTCGGAGATCATGATAATCGCCTTCCCTTCCAGCTTCATCT
Organism: Clostridia bacterium; assembly: GCA_017631775.1. The sequence goes on from JAGBSQ010000081.1 coordinate 3,178, forward strand.
TGTAAAGCAATTGGTAAATGAATTGCTTTACACCGATGTCAACGCCACGGGTAGGACAGTCAAGAATCAAAATTTCGGAATCGTTTGCAATCCACTTAGCAAAGGATACCTTTTGCTTGTTACCGCCGGAGAGCGTGCTGACAAGCTGTTCTGCCGAGTTACATTTGATCTGCAATTCTCTTACCTGACGGTCAACCAGCTTCTTTTCACTACCCTTGGTAACCAAGAAGTTGAATTTTGCAATGTTGTTGATAGATGCGATTGCAATATTATCGAAAATAGAGGTCTTAGCCGCAAGTGCTTCAACGTCTCTGTTCTTGGAAAGATAACCAATCTTTTTACTCATTGCAAAGCTTTCGCTTCTAACAAGCTCGTCAAGGTTTTCGCCGGTGTAAACAAAGCCACCTTCGATTTTAACGTTACCGAACAATGCCTTACCAAGTGTGTGCATACCGCACTCGGAAAGACCGCCGATACCGAGGATCTCGCCCTTGTGGAGTTCGAGATTGATGTGCTTGAGTTGGTTGCCTTCGATACCGTCAACCATCTTAAGAACAACTTCCTCACCGTAGGAGCCGTCGTAATCGGAACGGTAGTAGTCACCCTTGAGCTCACGACCGATCATGAACTTTTTGATTTGCTCTGCATCAAACTCGCCCTTTGCCTTATCGAGGTTAGCAACAATGTTACCGTCACGCAAAACGGTCAGGGTGTCACACTTCTCCATCAACTCATCCAAGTCGTGGGAAATGAACAGAACGGACTTGCCGGAGTTCTTAAGTTCTTCCATCTTTTTGTAAAGGAGGTTACGTCCGGTTTCGGAGAGAGCTGTAGTGGTCTCGTCGACGATGAAGATCTCGGGGTTCTTGTTAAGGCACTTAGCAATTTCGATCAGCTTTCTTTGTTGCATATCGTATGCCGCGGTAATAACCTCGGGTCTGATATCGTTTACACCGATTTTAGAAAGTGCATAGCCCGCATGCTTGCGCAGCTTTTTGCCGTTTACAAACAAACCGAAGATAGCGTTGAGGAAGAATTCTCTGATCTTTCTTACCGCTTTGTTTTCAACAAGGACCTTGATGTCTTGAACGTTGTTCAGATAGCAGTTCTTAAGGGATTGAACGTCCTTTGCTACCCAATCCAACTTCATGTAGGTCTTGTTTTGCAGACCCTTGATGAGTCGCTTATATGCCTTTTTCGCTTCTGCAACGTCGTTGTCAAGTCTTCTCTTTTTGATGACCTCGTCCAACTGCTCGGCGTTTTCGGCATATTTTTGATTGATGGCCTCGAGCTTTTGGTTAAACTCGGCAAATGCTTGCTCTGCCTTTTCGTTAAACTCGTTTACAATAGCTGTCTTTTTTGCCTCGTTGCTTGTCAAGAGCTGTTCATTCAGCTTTTTGTACTCAGCCGAAAGGGCTGCAGTTGCTTTTTTGAGGAGCTCTTTTGCTTCTGCCTTAGGCTTCTCTGCCATCAGAGCAGAATATTCTTTTTTGATATTTACGATGGAAGTAACGTCCAGATCAAACAAAGGAGAAAAGTCTTCGATCTTTCTCGATTCGAAGTAATTTACACCTGCAAATTGCTTCAACTCACCGAGGAAGATGTTTTCGGCAACACTGATTTCGCTGATGGTACCGTTCTCTTGAACGATAATACCGATGCCGCCGTTGAGGGCCTCGATCATGGAAGCAGGCTCCCAGACCTCGCCGTGATACCACATTGTACCGCTTGTTTTTTGATGAATACCAGTCATCAATGCACTCATCGTGGATTTACCGGAACCGTTTTCACCAATAAATCCGCGAATTTCACCGGCATAAATTTCAATATCAACGTCATTCAATGCAATTGTCGGGCCGAATTGTTTTACAATATGGCTGGCTTTAAAAATTGGTTGTTTCATAAAATATTGCGTATGAAATCAAAAATTCATACTCCTCCTTTCTTTTTATGGAACAGTTGATAAAAGAACGCACAAAACGCCATTATTTATCATGCTATAAATATTATACTATATTATAATGGAAATTTCAACAATTATTTTGCTGATTTTGAACGAATTTTGTCGCTTTTTTCATCAAAATCAAATTTTTGCATCGAACAAACCGCAAAAACTATCGATGGGGTCTGTTCCCTTGAATGCCTCGGGACCCGTTACAAGCTTTTCTACCAAATTTTCCATGGTGGAAGCCTCGGAGTCATACGCGTTGATATAGGTGCGCAGCATGGGCATATCTGCCAGCATTGTGGGCAGATTTACGCTGATGCCGATTACGGGAAGCTCGAAAACGTACCACGGAATTTCTCCGCCGCCCTTGGAAAGGCCGAACGCGGGACGTCCGTTCATAACGTTGCACAAGGAAATAACAAGATCTTGACCTGCCTTGAAATCTTCGATTGCGTTTTTGCCTGCAAAGTAGAGGTTGATGTTCGGCTTTTCGCCGCGAGCCACTTGCTCCTTCATTTTATCAAGGGGAGACTCGTAAACAAAGGCATCAAATCCTTTTTCGATGAGTCTGTCGCGCAGATCCTCGGCGGGCGTCTTTTTCACTCCGCCCTGCTGTGCCATAACGGCCTTCATCAAAAACTCCATAGGAGAAGGAGAACCCTTGATATCGACGATCATAATTCTCTTATACTTTTCGGGAGTGATGGGGAGAACGTCTTTATCCAAATATTTTACCAAAGTGATGGAGTCATCGCTGATGGCATTGGCGGCGTTTTTGTGTTCCTCGCTGCCGATAACGCCAAGTGCCTCTGCTGCAGGAACCAACTCCTCTTGGGAAAGCTTGTGCAAGCCCATTTTTGCCTTGAGACCGAGAATACGG
>JAGBSQ010000082.1 GCA_017631775.1 Clostridia bacterium
TGTGGGGCGTTTTGACGCCCGATGAGGCAAAGGCGAAGATTGAAGAGCACAGACGCGAGAGCGGTATTGGCGAGCCTCAAAACCTTGAGGAGCAAGCCATCAGTCTTGTGGGAACCGACATTTACGAAAAGCTCATCAACGGCTACACCCAAAAGCAATGGGGCAGACCCTGCCGCGAGCTTCCCGCGTTCATCATCAAGCGCCTGCCAGTGAGATTTACATACGACAACAACTATTTCAACGCACTCTATCAAGGTATCCCCGTGGACGGTTACACCGCAATGGTAGAGAAAATGCTCGAAGGAATTGAGGTTCACCTTGGCGTAGATTTCTTTGAAAATCGCGACACGTATGGTGAAATCGCGGAAAAAATCGTCTACACAGGCGCGCTTGATGCCTATTTCGACTACTGCTACGGATCCCTCAACTATCGCAGCATCCGCTTTGAGAGTGAGGTGCTTGACACCGATAACTACCAAGGCAACGCGGTTATCAACTATACCGATGCCGAAACACCCTACACGCGCATCATCGAGCACAAGCACTTTGTGTTCGGAACGCAACCCAAAACGGTTATTTCAAAAGAGTTCAGTCAAGAATGGACACTCGGAATCGAGCCTTACTATCCCATCAACGACGATGCCAACAATGCGCTTTGCGAAAAGTATAAGGCGCTGGCACAAAAAGAAGAAAAGGTTATTTTTGGCGGACGCCTCGGGCAGTACCGCTACTACGATATGGACGCGGTCATACTTTCCGCTTTGGATGCCGCAGAAAGAGAGCTTGTATGAACCAAAAATTATTGACAGTTACAGTACCTTGCTACAACTCCGAGAGCTATATGCGCGGATGCGTTGATAGTCTGCTCGCAGGTGGCGAGAGAGTGGAAATCATCATCATCAATGACGGCTCCACCGACAACACGGGAGCGATTGCCGACGAATACGCGGCGGCATACCCGAGCATCGTTAAGGTTGTTCACCAAGAGAACGGCGGACACGGTGAGGGCATCAACCAAGGCGCAAAACACGCAACAGGTATCTATTTTAAGGTTGTTGACAGTGATGACAAAATGAGCGAAGATTTTCCTGCTTTTTTGGATGCTCTTGAAAAATGCGAGCGCGAGGGCGGTGTTGATATGGTTATCAGCAACTACTACTACGTTCACACCGACGGTGTTGGTGACCGTTCCATCGATTACGCAAACGCGCTTCCCAAGAACCGCATTTTTGAATGGAAGGATACTAAGCGTTTTCGCCTGCATCAAATGCTCACCATTCACTCTTCCACCTTCCGCACCACTCTTTTCAAAGAGTGGGACGAACCCCTGCCGCGCAAAATCTTTTATGAGGATAACCTCATGATTTGCAAAAACCTGCCGCGCGTAAAGAAGATGTATTATTTCCCCCATGACCTCTACCGTTATTGGATCGGACGTCCCGACCAATCGGTGCAAGAGGCGGCAGTTATTAAGCGCTACACGCATCAGCTTCAAGTAAACGAAAAGAGCTTTGCGGCATGTGACCTGGATAGCATCGAGGAGCCTATGCTCAAAAAGTATTTAAAGCACGAGCTCTTTATGCTCTTTGGCATTGGCGTTATGTTCACACGCCTGAACAAGAGCGACGAGGCGGATGTAAATTTGGAAAAAATGTGGGAAAGTTGCAAAAAGCACAACTACAAGTGGGGCAGACACTTCCGCCACCGCACACCGCTTGCCATTGTTTGCATCAAGGGAAAATTCGGCAGAGCCGTTGCAATTTTCTTCTACCGTATAGCAAACAAGATTGTTCGATTCAACTAAAACAACATAGAAACAAAAAAACAAAAAGGGAACTTTTCTGTAAGAAAAGTTCCCTTTTGTTAATGCTTTCCACAAGGGAAGGCTTTTTTGTTGTGCAAAAGGCTTTTAGTATTGGATTTTTAGCCCTTGTATATACCATCCGTTTGACAGGTGATTGTGATTTTTGTGTATTATGCAGGAAAAGAATAGTGAATAGGGAATTGTGAAAAGTTATATGATAGTATCGACGGAAAGATGCAGGGGTGTGACGAACACATAAAATCGCGGTTTTCTTTTTGCATTTATCGTTTTAATATTGACAAATATATCTCTTTGAGATATAATAAAATAAAAGTTTAACCCTGCAGGAGGTATGAAATGGAGCAAAACAAACTGCAAGCGCTGCGCGAAGCTGCAAGACAGATTCGCATCGGCATTATCAAAAGCACAAACGCGGCAAAGTCGGGACATCCCGGTGGTTCACTTTCCATTGCCGACATTTTGGCATATCTGTATTTTGAGGAAATGAACATCGACCCCGAAAATCCCCAAATGCCCGAGCGCGACCGCTTTGTTCTTTCCAAGGGTCACTGTGCTCCCGGTCTTTATTCTACACTTGCAAATCGCGGATATTTCCCCGTTGAGGAGCTGACCACTCTGCGCAAAATCGGCGCACGTCTGCAAGGTCACCCCGATATGACGCTTACTCCCGGTGTAGATATGTCGGCAGGCTCTCTCGGTCTTGGCATCAGCTCTGCTGCCGGTATGGCACTTGCAGGCAAAATTGATAACAAAGACTACCGTGTTTACACCGTTGTTGGCGACGGTGAAAGCGAAGAAGGTCAGGTTTGGGAGGCTTGCATGTTTGCATCCCATTACAAGCTTGATAATCTTTGTGTTATCATCGACTGGAACGGCCTGCAAATCGACGGTCCTGTTACCGAGGTTATGAATCCTACCCCTCACGATAAAAAGCTCGAAGCATTCGGCTTCCACGTAATTTCCATCGACGGTCACGACTTCGAGCAAA
>JAGBSQ010000083.1 GCA_017631775.1 Clostridia bacterium
ACTGCGGCAAGCACTTCTCTGGCGCGCTTGATGACCTCGTTCGGCAGTCCTGCAAGTTTTGCTACCTCAATGCCGTAGCTATCGTCGGTGGAGCCGCGCACGATCTTGCGCAAGAAGGTGATGCCGTCTCCCCTCTTTTTTGCAGCAATGTTGTAGTTAACAATGCCGTCGAACTCTTCTTCCATAACGGTGAGCTCGTGATAGTGGGTGGCAAACAAGGTCTTGGCGCCAATCTTGCGACTGTTGGTGTATTCTACAATGGCGCGCGCAATGCTCATACCGTCAAAGGTAGAGGTGCCGCGGCCAACTTCGTCGTAAATGATAAGGCTCTTCTTTGTGGCGTTTTTGAGGATGTAGGATACCTCATTCATTTCGAGCATAAAGGTCGATTGACCCGATGCGAGGTCGTCGGAAGCTCCCACACGTGTGAACACCTTGTCCACCACGCCAATGCTTGCCTCTGCCGCCGGAACAAAGGAACCGATTTGCGCCATGACCGTAATGAGGGCAACTTGGCGCATATAGGTGGATTTACCTGCCATGTTGGGGCCGGTGATAAGCATCAAGCGATTTTTGTCGGTATCAAGATACGCATCGTTGGGAACGAAATAAGTATCCTTTACGAATTGCTCAACAACAGGATGACGACCGTCCTTGATGATGATCTCATCGCTTTGTGTAATTTCGGGGCGCACGTATTTGTTCTTGGTAGCCACAACCGCCAAAGAACGATAGCAATCGAGCTCGGCAAGGAGTGCCGCCACCTTTTGAATACGTACACTTTGCTCTGCCACAAAGGTGCGAACACTTTGGAACAGATCGTATTCGAGCGCTACGGAGCGACCCTTTGCGCTGATGATGGTATCTTCTTTTTCCTTAAGCTCGGGAGTGATGTAACGCTCGCCGTTGGTAAGCGTTTGCTTGCGAATGTAATGCTCGGGCACTTGGTTCATAAAGGATTTGGAAACCTCGATGTAGTAGCCAAACACCTTGTTGTATCCAATGCGAAGGGTGCGAATGCCCGTCTTTTCTCTTTCTTCCTCGGCGATCTTTTCGAGCCAAGAATCGCCGTCGTTCATGATTTCGCGCAAGGAGTCAAGCTCTTCGCTGTATCCGTCGGCAATCATGCCACCCTCACGAACGGTAAAGGGCGGATTTTCAACAATTGCGGCAGAAATGCGCGCGCAGATATCCTCAAGGGTATCAAGTTCCCCATAGATGCGAGAAAGTCCCTCGCTCTTGGTGCTTGCCAAAAGTCTCTTGATTTCGGGCAGCACGGTTGCCGTGTTGCATACGGCGCGCAGATCCTTTGCATTCGCGTTGCCGTAAACGATACGGGTAATAAGACGCTCCAAATCGAGCACGTGGGAGAGTTCTTCGCCAAGCTCCTCGCGCAGCATAAAGCTTTGACAAAGCTCCTCAATGGCGCTCTGGCGGCTCTCGATAGCGGGAACGCTCAAGAGAGGCTTTTCTACCCATTTGCGCAGCATACGTGCGCCTGCCGCGGTTTCGGTTTTATCAAGCACCCACAAAAGCGAGCCCTTTTTATCCTTGCTGCGCATGGATTCGGTAAGCTCGAGATTGCGGCGTGTGTTGATATCCATTTCAAGATACTGACCGCTTGTGTAAACGTTCAGCTCACGAATGTAGGAGATGTCGCCCTTTTCGGCCTCCTCGATGTAAGAAAGGAGCGCACCGATAGAAGAAATCATGGCGCGGTCCTCAAGGTATTCCTCCTTGACCTGCTCGCCAAATTGAGACAGAACGCGCTCACGCGCAGAAGCATACTCAAAGCGCGCGTATTGATTATCGGTAAGCGCCAGACCCTGACGGTCGGAAAGGAATTTGCCTACCTCGCCCATATTGGCGCGGCCGAGGTTGACAACCGCCTCTCTGGGAGAATAGGTGCCGATTTCGGCTTTCAGCCTTGCATCGGCATTCTCGCCTGAAAAGCTTGTAGCATATACCTCGCCCGTAGAGGCATCGGCAAAGCAAAGTCCATAGGAGAACTCGCTCATGCAAATGGCGCAAAGATAGTTATTGCTCTGCTCGGAAAGCAGACTTGCCTCAAGAAGCGTGCCGGGCGTGATCATACGAATGACCTCGCGGCGCACAAGTCCCTTTGCAAGAGAGGGATCCTCAACCTGCTCGCAAATAGCAACCTTGTAGTTCTTTTCAATCAGTCTTCCAACGTATCCCTCATAGGAATGGAACGGAACACCGCACATGGGTGCGCGCTCTGCCTCGCCGCAGTCTCTGCCCGTGAGGGTGAGCTCAAGCTCGCGAGATGCCAAAACGGCATCGTCAAAGAACATCTCGTAGAAGTCTCCGAGACGGTAAAAGACGATATAATCCTTGTACTGATTTTTGATTTCCCAATATTGCTCCATCATTGGAGTCATGACAGTATCTCCTTATCGGTAAAAATGAGAATTTGAAAAATTAGTGGCATCCTCCGCAGGTGCTGCAGTTGTGGGTGCAGCCGGAGGGTTCTTCACCGGTGATCTGTGTCATAATGGTTTGGTTAACGCTGTTCATCAGCTCGTTAACAACCGCTTGTGTGCGGTTGAGCTCAACGAATGCTTCGTTATTAACGATCAAGTCATAAAGCTCGTCAATGCGGCGTTGGATGCTTTGGATCAGATCCATATCGCGATCCTCTTGGGTAACTGCCTTTTGCATTGCTCTTTGTTGAACGTCGTATTCTACAAGATAGGTTTGCAGTTCCTTGTTTTGTTCGTATGCGTTTTTCGCATTTTCGAGAGCGACCAAGCGCTCGTCATCCTTCAGCTTTTGGCCAAGAGCCGCTGCAAGTTCAAAAATTTCCATGTTTATGTCCTCTTTTCTTTTGTTTACTGTTTTTTGCCGTAAAGCGCAAATGCCTCGGCGCGCTCTACCGTTACGTTGACAAACTTACCAACGTCCTCTTCATCGCCCTCAAAAAAGGCGATCTTGTTGCCGTCGGTTCTGCCCGAGTACAAGGCATCATTGCCTTTGCTCACACCGTCACATAGAACGCGAAGGGTTTTGCCAATGAGCGCATCGTTGCGCTCTTGTCCAATGTCCTTTTGCAATGCAAGAAGGCGCTCAAAGCGTGCGGCGGTGACCTCCTTGGGGACCTGCTCCCACTCGGCGGCAGGAGTGCCCTTGCGAGGCGAATAAATGAAGGAATACAGCATATCAAAGCGCACGCGCTCAAGCATTTGCAACGTTCCTTCAAAATCTTCTTCGGTCTCACCCGGGAAGCCTACGATAATATCGGACGTGATGGTAACGTCGGGCATTTTCTCTTTCATATAATCGACGATGCCGAGGTATTTTTCGGTATCGTAACGGCGGTTCATTTTGGCAAGCACCGCATCGCTGCCCGATTGCATGGGCAAATGGAATTGATGCGCGATATGCTTGGAATTTGCCATTACGTCAATAAGTTTGCGGCTTGCATCCTTGGGGTGGCTTGTCATAAAGCGAAGAACAAAATCCCCCTCGATGGCATCGAGCTCGGAAAGCAGATCGGCAAAATCATAGCCATCGGCACGATCCTTTGCATAAGAGTTGACGTTTTGACCGAGCAAAGTAATATCTTTGTAGCCTTGTTCCACAAGACCGCGAACCTCTTCGATGATCTTTCCCTTCTCGCGGCTTCTTTCGCGTCCGCGAACGTAAGGAACAATGCAATAGGAGCAGAAATTGTTACAACCGTACATAATCGAGACCCACGCGCGGTAGCTGCTTTCGCGGCGGATGGGAAGATCCTCAACCACCGTGTATTCTGCCTCTTCGGGGCAATAGATGCGCTTGCCGGTTTTGCGCTTTTGGCAAAGCAGCTGCGGCAATCTGTGCAAGGACGAGGGGCCCATTACAAAATCGACGTAAGGATAGCGGAACTTGATATCGTCCTGACGGTGTCCCTGCGCCATCATACAGCCGCAAACGGCAATGACGAACGAGGGATTCTTCTCCTTGATGTGCTTGTACTGCCCAACAATGGAGAGCGTTCTCTTTTCGGCATGCTCGCGAATGGCACAGGTGTTGACCACGATAAAATCTGCCTTATCGGCTTCATAAACAATGTCGTAGCCCATTTCTTGGCACATACCCGCAAACTTTTCGCTATCTGCTACGTTTTGCTGACAGCCAAAGGTTTCGATATACGCCCCCGGGCGAGAACCCGTTGCTTCAAAAACGCGATCGTTTTCGGCACGCATACTGTCTATATATAATTTTTGCTCTGCCGCCGAAAGAGGCGGCATAGGGGTGTTTTTCTTCATCGACAATTCCTCGGGAAATGATTTGAGCATAATAACTCTATTATATTATACAGTTTATTAAGAAATTGTCAAGATATTTTTCGTAAAATTTCGCCTCTCATCAGTTTTGCCACTCTATTTTTTGCTCTTTTTGCAGGGGGAAACGCAAAAGC
>JAGBSQ010000084.1 GCA_017631775.1 Clostridia bacterium
AACGCTGCTGCGAAATCGTCAACTTGGAACTTTTCTGCATACTCGGGGTGATGGGTCTTTACATAGTTGGAGTAGTTGGGGTCGGTGCCAAAGAAGTTGGACTTGTAACCCGAAACGGTCAGGGGCTTGGGATTGCCAACTGCGTTGAGAACCATATCCAAGGAGTAGCAACCGATATCGCCAAGTGCGCCAATACCTGCGGTTTCATCCTCGATGAAGGTGGTGCCGTAAGGAGTGGGAATACCGCGACGGCGACCGCCACCGGTTTGAATGTAATAAATCTTGCCGAGAACGCCGCTCTGGCAGATCTTTTTGATCATCTTCATGTTCGCATCCATTCTGGGTTGATGGCCGATGGAGAGAACCTTGCCGCTTGCCTTTTCTGCCTTGATAACTTCAACAGCCTCGTCAAGAGTTACGGTGAAGGGCTTTTCAAGGAGAACGTTGATGCCTGCGTTGAGGCAGTCGATAGCGGGTTGTGCGTGTTGACGGTTGTAGGTACAAATAGAAACTGCATCGAGGTTAAGGCTCTTATCCTCAAGCATCTCTTTGTGAGAAGCGTAGTCGGTCTTAACGCCTTCAACACCGAACTTTTCAAAGAACTTCTTTGCCTTGCCGGGAATGAGGTCAGCGCCTGCAACGATATCTACGTCGGGTTGCTTCAGGTAAGATCTGATGTGAGACTCTGCGATCCAACCGGTACCAATGATACCTACGCGCATTCTTCTGTTCGTATCAATAACTTGCTTTTCTTGATTTTGCTTGAAATCATCCAATCCCATTTTTAAATCCTCCAAAATTAATATTTGTTACGGCTACTCAACAGCCAATCGTTTTCAGGTAAGCGCGGCTCTTTGCGGCGCACTCAAGGGGAGAAAGACCCATAGAGGGGTTATCTTGCTCAACAACTACCCACTCTGCTCCCGCATCTTCTGCAGCTTTCAGAATAGAGGGGAAATCTTGCTTGCCGCTGCCAACAGGGCGGAACTCGAATTTTTGAGGTTCTGCTTCAACCTTCTTTTCAATACCGATAAGCTCATACATATTCTCGGACTTGGAACCCGCAAAATCCTTGAGGTGCACAACAGGCGCGCGACCACTGTATTTGCGGATATAGTCGGAGGGGTTCTCGCCGCCAACGTTTACCCAGCAGGTATCAAGCTCGGTTTGGAGCAGGTCTGCGGGAACGCTATCATAGAGAACGTCAAGAGCATATTTACCGTCAATCTTCAAGAACTCGAAATCGTGGTTGTGATAAAGCAGGGTCATGCCAAGCTTTTTTGCAACGGAACCAAGCATTTCAACGTTCTTAATAACATCTGCAAAATTGGGGGTGCCGGGGCGGTACTCGGGGGTGAGGTAAGGAACAACTACGTACTTGCAGCCAATGGTTGCATATTGGCCGATAACGCCCTCGGGATCCTTAATCATATCGAGGTAAGGAACGTGAGCAGAGATCGGAACAAGACCGATTTGGTCGCACATAGCGCGAACGTCCTCGGGTTTGTAGCCGTAAAGGCCTGCAAACTCAACACCGTCATAGCCCATCTCTTTGATTTGCTCGAGGGTGCCGCGGAAATCCTTGGAGGCATCACCTCTTACAGAATAGACTTGAATTGCTACCGGAAAAGTCATATCTTTCATCTCCTTTTCTTTTATATATAAAATATAAAGGGTTATAAGATAATTATAAGACAAATCGTGCGGTTTTTCAAGACATTTTTTAAGAAATACAAGACAAATATTGCTATCAGCGCAGAGAGAGATAGCTCAAAAGGGTTTCATCAGCGCAAATGACGATAAAAAAGTGTTCGCCGTGCGCCTGCACCTCTAAAAGATAGCGTTTTTCATCAAAAAGAACGCCCGTGTAAGAGTAAACGGTGTTCTTTTCTTTTTTCCAATTCGGGTCATACGGGGCAACCGAAACAACGTCGGAGAGCCCTATGCGGCAAACCACGGTTTTGCGGCGGCTGTAATGCTCGGTGATGACAAAATCGGTCGCTTCCCCCTCCCCACGAACAAGCTCGTAGGAGTAGGAACGCAGAACGCACATGGAGATGAGCAAAATGCTGCCGGCAAGCGCACATATGCCGAGGATTTGGATCAGACCCGGTGCGGTGGCATTGGGAATTTGAGAAGAAGCGTACAGCACTACGCCAAGAATTGCCATGGCAAGGCTGATGAGCTTTTCCTTCTTCTTTTTAAATTGAGGATTGTATTGATACATTTTAAAAATCTCCTTTGCTTATTTACCCACACAAAAATGGGAGAAAATATGGGAGACGATATCCTCGGAGACCGCTCTGCCGTCAAGCTCGGCAATGGCTTGCATTGCGGCCTCGCAATCGCTGCAACAAAGCTCTACGGGGAGACCGTAGGCAAGTCCGTCGCGGGCACGTCCCAGCGCTTCGAGAGCTGTAAGCGCCGCTCCTTTTTGACGCGCATTGTTCAGGACGGTATCTTCTTTTGTGTTCAACTCTCCGTTGATAAAGCAAGCCTCAACAAGGGCAGAAAGCGCCTCTGTTCCCTTGCCTTCTTTGGCAGAAAGTGTGACCGTGTGTGCAAAATGCGCGGTGTAAAAATCCTCCCCGACAATGCCAAGGTCGGATTTGTTAATAATGGCAATCACGGTGGCATCGGTACCCGAAAGTGTTTCTGCCAGCGCCTTGTCCTCCTCGTCGGGGGCAACGGAGCCATCAAAAACAGCAAGAATGAGCTCGGCCTCTTCAAGGGCCTTTTTTGCGCGATCGATGCCGATTTTTTCAACTACGTCCTCGGTTTCGTGCAGACCTGCAGTATCAAACAAACGGAGCGTTACGCGGCCGAGAGAGGCAACCTCTGTAAGCACGTCACGCGTGGTTCCCTCTACATCGGTAACGATGGCGGCATCGCGGCCGACACTGCAGTGATAAAGCGAGCTCTTGCCTACGTTTGGCTTGCCGCAAATAACCGTGGGAATACCCTCGGCAATGGCGTGACCCGTGCGGTAAGTATCCAAAAGCTTTTGTACGCGTGCAATGCCTTCTTCAAGAGCCGATTGCATTTCCTCGCGGCTCATCTCGGCAAGATCCTCATCGGGATAGTCGATTTTTGCATATACGGAGGACAAAACCGCACACAATGCATCGTAAATTTCGCGGCATTTGCGCTCTACGCGACCGTCGGTTCCGGCGTGTGCCAAGGTCAACTGCTCGCGTGTTTTTGCCTCTAAAAGGTCTCCAAGTGCTTCGGCGGCAGAGAGCCCCATTTTGCCGTTGAGGAACGCGCGGCGAGTGAACTCGCCTGCCTCTGCGGCACGTGCGCCTGCGGCAAGGCAAGCGGTCAGCACCGTTTGTGTGAGCAAAATGCCGCCATGACAGCAGATCTCTACCGTATCCTCGCCCGTAAAGGATGCAGGGGCGCGAAAAACAGTTGCAAGACCGGTGTCGATTTCGCTCCACTCTCCCCTATCGTCGGGAGCGTAAATGGAGCCGAAAATTGCGGTACGGGGTGCATATTCGGATAATTGCTTGCCGCTTTTGGGCAAGAACAGTTTTTGACATATCGAGATGGCATCGGGGCCGGATATGCGCAAAAGCGCAACGCCGCCCTTTCCTCTTGCCGTACTGATTGCGGCAATGGTATCTCCTATAAACATACTCTACCTCACTTAAAAAGATTGGGGAGAGTGAACCGCCGGTTTCGGGTCCTCTCTCCCCATCATGCGCTCGGCGCAGATTTTGTTGGATTATTCTTCGGTGGTTGTAGCCTTGCTATCGTCGAGGAACATAACAACGCGGCGGTTGTTCTCGGAGCCGATAGAGTTGGTGGAAACACCTTGAACGTGTTGAACCTCAGAGTGAATAATTCTTCTCTCATAGGGGTTCATGGGTTCGAGCATTACGCTCTTCTTGTACTTAACAACCTTTGCAGCCATGCGGCGAGCAAGTGCGCGCAGAGTTTCCTCGCGTTTTGCACGGTAACCTTCAATATCAAGGGTGATCTTTACATAGTCATGCTTTTCGCCCTTGATCTTCTTGTTAGCGGCAAGGTTTGCAAGGTATTGCAGAGAATCCAAGGTCTCGCCGTGGTGACCGATCAAGAGACCTGCGCCCTCACCGTCAACGGTGATAAGGATATCGTCATTGTTGCCGGCCTTCTTTGCAACGGTAAGGTTCAGTTCCATATCGGAAACAACCTGCTCGATGAAAGCCAGAGCGATGTCTGCACCGCCAAGAGTGTAGGTAGCACTTACCTTTGCTTCGGTTGCACCAATGCCAAGGAAGCCGCGCTTGCCCTCTTCCAGTACGGTAAATTCAATATTTTCAACGGCAATGCCCAACTCAAGGGCAGCCTTTTCTTTTGCTTCTTCAACGGTTTTTGCCGTTACGATCAGTTCTTTTTTCATTTGTTTATATTACCTCATTCGTTGTTCGTAGTATCGTCGGTCTCAGTCTCTTCCGCTGTTGTCACTTCTTCAGTTTCTTCTTTGCGATCGTCTTTTTTGAGGGCGATTTTGCCAAAGGGGAGCTTTTGTGCTCTCTCTGCCGCCTCTGCCTTTTCCTGCTTTTCTTTTTCTTCAAGCAAAGCTTTACGTGCAAGACCGCGCTCACGAGTATCTTCAAAATCCTCGTCATCAATATAGTGCAAAGAACGTACGGCTCTTACTTCATCAGAAGACTTTGTCTTGTTGATCTTCTTTTTGGTTTTGCCGGCCATTTCACGCTCAGCAGCCTTGTAATCTTCCTCGGTGAACTGAGGAAGAGGCATGATGCGAGACATAATGAAGGACTTGAGAAGACCGATCCAGCTACGGAATGCCCAGTATACACCGATAACGGCAGGAACTGCCATGGTGAAGAATGCGGACATTGCGGGCATGGTGATATCCATCATAGAGTTGGAGCAAGCTTGTTGTCTTGCATCAACACCATCGTTGGTAGCGGGTTGATACATGAACTTGCGGTTGATTTTAGAGGAGAAGAAATAGGTGACAAAGGTGAGTACGGGAACCAAAAGGAGTACCCAGTAGCCGCCTGCCAAATTGTCAAAGTTGGGGGTCAAGCCAAGGTTCAAGCCAAAGAGGTTGAAGTTGGGGATCATACCAACTGCCTTATCCAAGGAAGCGAGAGCTTCTTCGGAGAAGCTGTAGTATTGGAAGTTAGCAAGCGCATCGATGATGTTTTCGCCATTCTCCTTGAGGAGGGACAACAGCTCGATGGTACCGCGGTTGGAGCCAAGGCTGAGGCCAAGTCCGCCTGCGGCAGGAGATGCGGTTGCAAATGTGGTAAGAGCGCTGGTAACGTTAGCACCTTGACCCAATACGTAGTGCAAGGGGTCGATAACGATGTTATAAAGTGCCATAATGATGGGCAACTGCACCAAAAGGGGCAAGCAGCCGCTGTAGGGACTGAAGTTCTCGCGCTGATACAGCTCTTGAATTTCAGCTTGCATTTTTTGCATGGTGGGTTGGTCGTTGCGGCCCTTGTACTTGTTCTTGATAGCCATTTCCTTGGGACGGAGTGTTGCTTGCTTAATGGAATTCTTTTGTTGCTTAATAGAGAAAGGCAACATCAGAATTTCAACAAGGATTGCAAACAAGCAAATACCGATAACGTAGGTGCCAAAGCCAAGGTAGGTGGTAATCCAGTTCAAAATTTTACCGATAACGCCCAAAAGGCCGTCCCAGAAGCCGCCCTTCTCGATTGCGATGTCTTGGCTGAATGCTGCAAGAAGTGTTGCAACGTCTGCCTCGTTCAAGCGGTCAAGAATACCCTTGCCTTCGGTGTTGGAGAGTTCAGCATCGGTGTACACACCGGTTTCGGTAGTAGCTGCAACGGTGTTTGCCTTTTTGATAACGTTCTTTGCATAATCAAGGTTGAGACCCTTGTTTTCGCTAAAGTTCGCATTCTTATCAAAGTCAGCCGCAGTCATGTCATAACCGCGGTTAGCGGCAACCAATGCTTCGCGAGCGTCAAACGCTTCCTTTGCGCCAAAAGCTGCAGAGAAGATTTCAGCTACTTTGGTCAACTCGCTGGGGTTGAGACCGTGAGCATTCATCTCCTCGGTGGTATTCATTTGGAACTTATCCTTATTAAAGGAAAGCGTAGGGGTTGCTTGCTTGGGGGCACATCCAACAAGGGCTGTGAGAAGCAGTAAGATCGCCAACGTAATGGCGGCGATACGTCCTGTAATTTTCGTTGTTTTCATATTCGGTTTCTTTCGCACGGTGGCGAAAAACTCCCTTCTTGTTTTTGGGATATGCACCGTCTGTTCTGATTTTTCGCACGGTGCTGCGAAATCATTGTGCCTCGTTTTCGTCTTTTTCAAGTCCGTATTCTTCCGGATAAAAGTACTTTGTCATAGGGGCAACCTTGTATTTTCGATTGCGGAGCCCTTTTTCGGGTACGGGATCATACCCCGGTGCGCAAAACGGCTGACAGCGAAAAATTCGCATTGCCGTAAGCAGCATACCCACAAAAAAGCCGCGCTTTTGAAATGCCTGTATTGCATAAGCCGAACAGGTTGGCGTAAAACGGCAGGTTGGTCTACCCTTGAGTGGTGAGAGATACTTTTGATAAAGACGAACTAGCCAAATACACAAGTGCTTCATGGCGTTGTGTTATCGAGGAACATATCAAGCTTGGAAAAACCGCGGCGCAGGTCTCTTTCTACGTCGGTGGATTTGATGTCCAAAATACCGTCTTTGGGAGAAAGAACAATCAAAAATCCGGTTTTGAGCTCGGGCTCGATTGCGCGGTAGCCTGCACGCAAAATGCGCTTTGCTCGGCTGCGCTGTACTGCCCCACCCACACGCTTGGTAACGCTGACGCCAAAACGGTTGTACGCCTTTTTTTCGGGATTTTCTTTTTTGAGTCGCTTTGCCGCATAATCGCGCAAAACAAACACCGTAAGATACTGCCCCGAGAAGCGTGCACCCCGTGAGAAGGTCTTGTTATAAAGATGATGTTCCTTTAATGTTGTGTACTTCATTGGCTCTTCCCTTTGCTAAAAAGTTTTGCTTCCGTCATTGATTTTTTTAGAAAAGTTTTTGAAAATAAAAATGCGAATGTCGCTAACAAACAAAAACGCCGACAGCGCGAACGCGCAAGGCACGCTTCACAGCAGTCGGTGTTTTATGTTGGAATTGTTACCCACTTTGGGCAATCAATTAGTAGGTCAGTCTCTTTCTGCCCTTTGCGCGTCTTCTCTTGAGTACGTTTCTGCCATCAGCAGTCTTCATTCTCTTTCTGAAGCCGTGCTCCTTTTTTCTTTGACGCTTTTTCGGTTGGTAAGTTCTGAGCATCGT
>JAGBSQ010000085.1 GCA_017631775.1 Clostridia bacterium
CTTCGTCGGGAGCTCTCCCAAAGGGCGAGCCTTTAGATAGTGTGGCGAGGGATAGCATAATCTTTGGCAGTAAGAACTAAAAAGCCTCTCACTCCGGGAGAGGTGGCGCCGTAGGCGACGGAGAGGGCAAAAAGAAAAAGAAAGAAATACCCTCTCAGTCACTTCGTGACACGCGGACGCGTCGTCACCTTTGTCTGCTTCGCAGACATTTCCCCACACCGTGGGGAATCACTCCCCAAGGGCGAGCCTTTGGATTGTGCTTACATGAAAATGGGAGGAAATATTCGTGGCAATATATGTTTTGACAAGTATGTTTTCGGAGGGTTTTGATGTTGAAATTTCAAAACGTATGAAACAACTCATCAAGCAAGGAAGTACGTTTGCTTTTGTTGCATCAGAATTTGAATCGAGTTACGAAAAAACGGACAGGTATTGTTCTTGCTTTTTGAAAATGTTTGAAAAGGCAGGGATTTGTTTTAACGATACTTATGTGATTGATGGGAGAATGTCTGGTGCAGACGCACAAAAAGTTGTTAAAATGGCAGATGTCGTTTGGCTGTCTGGAGGAGATTCTCCGAAACAATTTGCTTATCTAAAAAAATATGGATTGGATCAAATTATAAAAGAGCATACAGGCATTATTATGGGTATGAGCGCAGGGGCTATAAATTTAGCAAAAACCTCAATCTGCACAATTTCGTCAGGACATAAGGTACAAGCTGTTTATGACGGATTGGGATGCGTGGATATCTCTGTAGAACCACATTTTAACGAGAAAAATGATTGTCAAGAAATATTAGAGCTTTCAAAAAAACACAAAGCGTACGGACTTTGCGATGAAAGTATGATTATATATAATCGTGGTAGTATTGAATACTATGGTATAATCTTTGAAATACATAATAAAAAAATCACAAGGATAGTAGGGAAGAAATAAAAAGCCTCTCACTTCGGGAGAGGTGGCAGGTCTAGCCTGACCAAGTTTTCGACAGAAAACTTGTAACGAAGTATGGAGAGGGCAGATGGATAAACAACCCATAAAGAAAAACAACGATCTCTTGAAGATTGCTAAAATTTTGCGTCGTAATATGACAAGACAAGAGAAGCATTTGTGGTACGACTTTTTGCAACAATATCCTGTCAAAGTCTATAAACAACGTATTATTGATAATTTTATTGCCGATTTTTATTGTCATCAAGCTCGGCTTGTGATAGAACTTGACGGCGCACACCATTATACGATTGACGGTAAAACTTATGATGCGGCAAGAACCGAGGTTCTTGAGCGTTACGGCTTATACGTATTGCGGTTTTCCAATAAAGATATTGACGATAAATTTGATGGCGTTTGCTACGAGATTGATAAAATTATCAAAGAGAGGCTGAAAGATCAAAAAGTATCTCACTTTGGGAGAGGTGGCGGCGAAGCCGACGGAGAGGCTTTTATCGCAAAGTAGCCCTCTCACCCGACTTCGTCGGGAGCTCTCCCAAAGGGCGAGCCTTTGAGTAGTTTCGGGAAGAATTAAAGTTTGACAGTAAGAAACAAAAAGCCTCGCCCTCCGGGAGAGGTGGCAGCCGAAGGCTGACGGAGAGGGAAGAAAGTAAAACATATCTTTCCTGTTAATATTAGGAGCTTTTTTATAAAAATAAACAAAGGATAAAAAAATATGAAAAACGAAAAAACTTACGCAACCATTCTTCGCGCGATGACCGCCGACGGAAGTGCAAGAATTCACGTCATCAATGCAAAGGAAATCGTCGACCGTGCGATCGAAATTCATCAAACCGCACCCACAGCCACCGCAACCCTCGGACGCCTTCTCACCGTCACCTCGCTGATGGGATGTATGATGGGCGACAAGGAAAGCTCGATCACCGTCACGCTTGGCGGCGACGGACCTGCGGGACGCGTGCTTGCCGTTGGCGATTATTACGGAAACGTCAAGGGATATATTCAGAATCCCTCGGTCGACGTGCCGAGAAAATCCAACGGAAAGCTGAACGTCGGAGCGGCGGTCGGAAAGGGACTTTTGACCATCATTCGCGACGAGGGCGGCAAAGAACCCTACACGGGCTCGATCCCGCTGGTCAGCGGTGAGATTGCGGAGGACATTGCGGAGTATTACGCCAATAGCGAGCAAATCCCCACAGTCTGCGCTCTCGGCGTGTTGGTTGCACCCGACGGAAGCTGTCAGGCGGCAGGCGGCGTGCTCGTTCAGCTTCTGCCCTTTGCTAACCCCGAAACGGTGGATGCTATTGAGAAGAATATCCCCGAACTTGCCAACGTCTCGCGCCTCTTTGACCGCGGTATTTCCAATAAGGAAATTGCCGATATCGCGCTTGCGGGAATCGAATACGACGTGTTCGATGAGCTTGAGGTGGAGTACGCTTGCAACTGCTCGAGAGAGCGAGTCGAGCGCGCACTCATTACGCTTGGAAGGCCAGAGCTTGAAAAAATGCTCCAAGAGCAGGTCGCCGAGGGTAAGAACGAAGAGCTCGAGGTCGGCTGCCGCTTCTGCGGACGCAAGGAGATCTTCAAACGAGAAGATATTGAAAAAATGTTCTGAGGACGCGCCCTACTTTTCTTTTGGAAAAGAAAAGTAGGCAAAAGAAAACTAC
This sequence comes from Clostridia bacterium, assembly GCA_017631775.1. Next base: position 2,620 of record JAGBSQ010000085.1, read on the forward strand.
ACAAGATAAGGGACTTGTTATAGTCCCTTTCTTTTGCTCATCTTTTGAAAAAGAAAAGTAGGCAAAAGAAAACTACACGGAAAGGGGACTTGTTATGGTCCCTTTCTTTTGCTCATCTAAATCTTCAAAAAATCTCAAAAAAACTTTCAAAAAACCCTTGACAAAGGGAAAGGGATATGCTATAATATTGACCGTTGGCGAAACAAACGGTCAGGAAACGAAAGACGATTTAAAAATCGAAAAAATTTTTAAAAAATTTTTCAAAAACCACTTGACAAAGGGAAGTGACTGTGATATAATATCAAAGTCGCCGCAAGGAAGACATGGGAGCATAGCTCAGCTGGGAGAGCATCTGCCTTACAAGCAGAGGGTCATAGGTTCGAGCCCTATTGTTCCCACCATAAATGGCCCGGTAGTTCAGTTGGTTAGAACGCTAGCCTGTCACGCTAGAGGTCGTGGGTTCGAGTCCCATCCGGGTCGCCATTTTGGTAACAGCCCTTGCTGTATGCCTCTGTAGCTCAGTTGGTATAGCAGGGGACTGAAAATCCCCGTGTCGTTGGTTCAATTCCGACCGGAGGCACCACCTTATGCGGATTTAGCTCATTTGGTAGAGCGCGACCTTGCCAAGGTCGAGGTGGCGGGTTCGA